>JAFEBR010000983.1 GCA_018242565.1 Planctomycetota bacterium
GTCCGCACTTTTTCAACCGCGACAACCCCACACGACGGATCGCGGCATTTCGGCAACGATCAATGTTCCGGACAAAAACAGTGTCCTCGAAACAGACGAATGCCCGCGACACATAGAGGAATCCGACGTCCTCGGTCCATGCGCCATTGTATTTCAGATGTTCGCCGCCAGCACCGATACATCAACTTGAAAATATTCCGCCAGCTTGTGAATCATCTGCCGACTGAATCGTTTCTTTCCCTTCAGCACTTCAGAGATCGTGGATTTGGGAAGGCCGGTGTTTCGGCTCAATTGGGCCTGTGTGATCCCCCTGGCATCGAGAAAATGCTGAAGCATCTCGGCGTCGGACGCTGGTTCGATGGCGAGATTCTCGTCCTCGTAGGCACCCACGAGATCACCCAAGGCATCCAGGTACGTCTCTTCACCTGCATTCAGAGTGCCACGCGCCAGCAACATCCCCATGACCTTCTGGGCTTCCTCCAGATGCTCGTCACCCTTGATTGAAGCCAGAGGGAAATCGAGGATCAATTCCAGATACGAGTCTTTGCTCTTACCCTTGAGTCGATATTGCGTCCTGGTGGCCATGGTTATTTCCCTCGCTTCTTTGGCCTGGCCGTCGATGTCGAGTTGGCTGACTTTGGCTTCTGCGGAGGTGGTTCGTAGCAACCGCAGTCCGCCTTCCATTTCTCTTCGTCGTATTCAGTGTGCGTCATGACCTTCAGGATGAACACCTTCTGGCTGGGGTAGAGAATCCTCGCCACCAGCCTGTATTTGTTGCCGCCGATAATGAAGACGACACAATTGCCGACAAGACTCGCCGAACCGAAGACAGCTTTGACATCGGACCACGTCTGACACCCCACAGAATGGTGGCTGACGTGAGTGTGCCACGCCCGCAGCGCCCTTCAGAATCCGCAGAGCCAGCCGACTCCCAGAATCTTCGCAGTCGAGTCTTCGAGATCACCCGCATCCCGCATTCTCCCATGATCGGCACGTGTGGGAATCGTAGTTCGTGAAATGCGAACCAAAAAGACCAGATGTTCGTAAAACGCGAACTCCGGAGCATTTCACAGCGTCCGCCTGCAACAGCTGACGCCCTGCTGGCTACGGCAACGCGACCTGAAACACACGCTTGCGAAAGGCCGCTGTGATGTGCCGGTGACGATCGCGGCACCGCAGGCTGAGAAGTTTGCGGTTGATTGCAGACCGAATGCTATGCGTGGAGCAGTTGGTGTGCGATCTCGTGCCAGCGTTCAATGCTGATTCCGTTGTGCTGTTCCAACGCCAGCGGATGCTGCGTGGGCTCGACCGTGAACAGCGGCGTGTATCCCGCTGGACGCGACTGCACGGACAGCTGGAGGTGAATGGTGCTCGGATAACAGGCGATGGGGCTGCAAAGCCAGCCGAAATACGGCGGATCGAATGCGCGGTCTGGGGCCTCCCAGCGCTCGCCCATGTGGTGAAAGCTGCTTTCGCTGAGCGACGACCAAACCGAGAACGCGAGAGGCTCTGGATAATCGTGAATTGGAATCTCGATGTGGCCGCGAATGAAAAAGTGCTGCTCATCCACGACACAGAGATCGGCGTTAAGGTGCACCCGCCGTTCGAACTCGATCTCGGGGACAAGTGCTCGCCACGGCGCGTCGATGCCGAAGCACAACGGAATATCGGCGTGCTCGATTCCGCAGCTGGGACATTTCCAACTCATAGTTAACCCCGCGCGAGTGACGCCTGACGGCAGATTTGCGAACACGATTCGATTGATGATACCGGGTGGATATTTGTCCGTCGACAACTGACCTTCGGTATTTCAGGCGACATGGACACGGGCCAGTGATTGTTCACGGCCTGAACGGGCGACGGGATTGGAATGACACACCGGCAAGCGCGAGAACAAGTTTCTTCGATTCACCAGGCCCATCCGACCATCGAGCCCTGCGCGTTGAACATGTTCATAGAGCCGTAAGTCTTTTCTCCCGCAATGAGAAAACCCTTCAACGTTATTGCCGAAGGGTTTGTTTTTGAAAATAGTCGGGACAACAAGACTCGGTTAGAACTTTTTCTGGGGGGGGCGTCAAGACGCTCGTGTCAAAGCTAAGCGTAACAGGACAGGCATTTGCGGCAATTCTCGACTCATTGTGCTCTGAGTAGCGACGGTCATAATGATCGGAACGGAGTTGGTACTACAGCGCTTTTGGACGCGACGGTCATTGTGACGGTGATATGACCGGCGCGCGAGCAGAGTCACTGATTTCTGAAACAGTCTTTGATCGGCACGAAGAAAAGTCCCTTCGAGGATAAACGGCGACGCGTTGCCGTGTTTGCGATTTCTTCGCGATTGCGGGTTCCTGCAACCACCACGGGACGGATTTCAGACATAGTCGTTCGCGGCGGCGGACACGATCGGCGTCATCGGGCTTACGGCGACCGGTTCTCCGGTGCGTCTGTGAACTTAATCAGCTCTTTCGCTTCCTTGACGGCCAGCCACAGGATCAAGTATTCCTGGGTGTCACCGCCGCCCACGGGCGGGGTGACGTTGGCCAGCGGATTGTCCTCGTCTGCGGGCCAGGGCGGCATTTGCGCCGCGGCCGCGATCGCGAGCTGGCGGGCCTCGTCATTTTGGCCCTGGCGAAACTGGCTCATCGCCCGGTAGAATGCCGACGTGCCCGTAATGTGCGGGTTGTTCGGGCCGGCCTTCGCGGCGGCGAGCAGGGTCTGCTCGGCGGCGATGTAATTCCCGATGCGGTACTCTGCCATGCCCAGCGCCAGCAGGTTCCACTCCCCAAACTCTCCGACGTTTCCGATCTTCATCGCTGCGCGTGCGAGGTCGAGCGCTGCGACGAGCGACGTCTCGTCGGTGCAGGGCAGGATACTACACGCCTTGGCGGCGCGCTCGGCAGTCATCGCCTCGGACGTGTCTTTGGCAAACGCCAGGATCCGCTGCCGCGTGGCGGCGAATTCCTGCTCTTGTCCGAGCCACGCCTGCAGCGCAGCAAGTTTCAGTGAGAGCAAAGTGTCCTGTGGACTGGCGGAGGACGCCTTCACGAGAATCGGGATCGCCTCGCGCGTGCGGCCCGCCGCCTGGTAGGCCCCTGCCGCCGCGACCAACAAGTCACCCTTGGCGGATGATATTTCCACATCGTCCGGTTCAAGGCGACGCAACAGGATCGAATCGATTTTCAGCGCGTGCTCGGGGGACGTGTTGGGGGCGAGGCGCAAAGCGGTGAAGGCCCCTTGGGACGAAAAGGGAATTGTCACTTCGTGCCATTCATCGGCCGCGGCGGGAATGGGGGTGTCGAGATGACGCGATTCGTCGAAGCCGCCCGTGGTGTCGGCCCAGAAGATCTGCAGAGTGCAGGCCTCGTCGCTGCGATACCGCAGCACGACGGCCTGACCGCCGGCCGGAGCACTCACCGCCGTCGAGAAAAAGGGATTGTCACCGGTGGTGCGCACGGTGAGCACACCGTTCTGCACTCCGAGCTCGCAATTGTGGGCGTTACCCCAAGGCCCGAACCCCGCATCGAAATTCCAGACGGCCCACACGCCGGGGCGAAGTTGGTTGATTCGTGCCTGCCACTGCTCATTCTCCGGCTGCAACTTGGCGAGCCGCTCGTAGAGGCTGCGTGCCCGGTCGAATTGTCTACGTTCCGCGGCGGCGCTTGCCAAGGCGGGCAACAGCGAGGCGTACTTTTCTGGGTGCCTGCCGGACATCGAATCAACGACCCCGTCGAGGGACAGATCAATTTCGAGCAGCGAGCCGATCGCCCTCATGTCCATCGATTTCGCCAGCAGATCGGCCCCTTTTTCGAAGGCCGAATTCGCCAAGGAGACATCACCCTGTTCGGCAAAATGTTTGCCTGACCGGATGTAGGCCTGCACGTACCAGACGTAGTCCTCGCTGCGTACGTTTCCCGAAGCGACAGCTCGGTCAATAAATGGGAGGGCCCGCGGTGTCGAATCCCGCTCGATACCGGGAGTCGCGTTCCAGATCCAAATCTGGCCATCAGAGCCTGCCGCGGCCAGTTGCATACCGTCGGGGTGCCACGCGACGTCGTGAAACATCCCGGAGTTGCCTCGAAGCACCAAGGTCTCCTCGCCTGTCGCCGGATCCCAGAGCCGCACCGAGTTATCGAGGCCCGCCGATGCGAGCCGCGTACCGTCGGGGCTCCAGGTAATGGCGTTCACCCAGTCGTTATGGCCGCGCATGGTCGCGAGCCTTCGACCCGTCTCTGCATCCCACGTTATGGCAAGGTCTGAGCCGGCGGATGCCAGTTGCTTGCCGTCGGGACTCCAGGCCAACCCGAAGATATAGTCAGAGTGACCCTGCATACGACCGATTTCGACGCCACGAATCGGATCCCAGACCTTCACGAGGCTATCCGGCCCCCCGGAGGCCAGACGATCTCCCTGTGGACTCCACGCCAAGGCGCCGACCACATGGGTCGCGAGCCAGTCGCGCCCCATCGGTTCACCCGTCCTGGTTTCATTGGCCTTGAAAAAATTGACGTTTGCGGTGTGCTTGAGCACTTCCGCCACACGAATCGTCCCATCATCGGAGCCAGCGGCCAGATGGCTTCCATCCGGGCTCCAAGCCAAGGACCAAAATGCCCCTCGGTCGGCAGGCAGGGTGAAAATTTCCTGGCCATTGGAGACGTCCCAAACCTTAACGTTGCCGTCGTGTCCTGCCGAGGCCAGTTGCGTTCCGGCCGGGCTCCATGCCAGCGCATGAATCAGCCCGAATTGCTGCGAACC
The DNA here is from genome assembly GCA_018242565.1 of Planctomycetota bacterium. Classification (GTDB taxonomy): domain Bacteria; phylum Planctomycetota; class Planctomycetia; order Planctomycetales; family Planctomycetaceae; genus JACQFH01. The sequence goes on from JAFEBR010000983.1 coordinate 4,753, forward strand.
ACGACCCGCATCGTGTCCGTGGATCGCGAGAACCTCTTGGGAATTTGCGCGATCCCAAATCCGGATCTTGCCGTCGTCGCCACCCGACGCCAGGAGCTTGCCGTTCGGGCTCCAGACGACAGCCGTCTGCCTCACACCTTGTCCCGGCAACGTATCGGACTCCTGATCGCGACTTGAGTTCCAGATTTTCACCACTCCAGCATGACCTCCCCCAGCCAGTCGGCCGTCCGGGCCCCAAGCGAGTGAAATTGCAAACTCTGCAATCATTCCGCGCAGCGTGCGGATCTCCCGACACGTGGACGAGTCCCAGATCTTGACCGTCTCGTCGCAGCAACCCGTCGCCAGTTTCCGCCCGTCTGGCTCCCAGGCGACCGCCGTGACCTCGTGGGAGTGAACAAGCGGGCCAAGGATCAGTTTTCCCGAAGCGACATCCCAAATCTTCGCGTTGAAATCTGAGCTCACCGAGGCAAGTTGGGTACTGTCGGGCCTCCACGCGATACCGTTAATAGACCTGACATGTCCCTGCAGAGTGCGACGCTCGTCGCTGGCATGCAGACCCGAGATCGTCACCGAACCGTCGAAATGTCCGGTGGCGAGGATTTTCTCGTCTGGGCTCCAGGCCCCTGCGGTAACACCGCCCGGATGAGTGACGTCGGCGGTCAAACGGTCTGCAATGACGTCCCAAATCTTGATCGCGCCATCCTGTCCCCAGGAAACCACACGGGTACCATCTGCGCTGAACGCAACTGAAGCGATCGAGGCCCTGTGTCCGCGAAAGACCTTGAGTTCCCGTCCGGAAGCTGTCTCCCAGACATGCACCGTACCGTCAGAGCCACCCGCGACCAGTTTGCCGCCGTCCCGGCTCCAATCGAGCCACTTTGTCCGATACCCGGGCGCGGCCCCTTTCAGCGTCTGAACCGTTTGTTCTCGATCAACGTCCCAAATGCGGATCAACCCGTCGGCTGAGCCCTCGGCGAGTCGCCCACTGGCAGCGTGCCAGACCACAGCACTAAACTGCCCGTTGCTTCTCCATCGCTCAGGCAAGGTGCGGACGTTTTGGTGTGGGAGTGAGTTGAGGTAGAACCACTCCCAGCCGCGAGGGTCGGGCGACGAGTCCTTGGGAACCCAGTTGGGAAGCAGTGCCCGCATTTGCCAAGTGCCCTTATGTTCCCGCCACGCATGATGGGCCAAATGCATCTGCGCGTAATACAGATTCCGCCGACTGGTCTCGGCTTCGTGGTCGGCCCGTTTCCGCTGCTCAGTCGCTTCCCGTTCGGCCTTTTCAGCTTTCGCCAGATTCTCCTCGGCAGCGAGTTTCTGTGCATTGGCACGAATCGCCTCACTTTGCGCAATGACTTGACTATGCTTGGCATGCTCCTCGTTTTCTCTGGCAACCTTTTCACTCTCTTCAGTTTTCCGTTTAGCGAAGTTCGCCGCTTGCCAAAAACTACCGGCTACGATGGACGTCGCCATCGCGATCGCGGCGACAGCCGCCAGGCCAGCGATCATCTTGCGGAGCTTGCGGGCCCAGCGCTGTTCCTGCTCGAGTCGCGTGGCCTGGGTAGCGCGAGCCATCTCCGTGGCGCGGAGCTTAGCTTCGACCGATTCCAGGTAGTCGGTGACGCGCTGGGCCAGCGCGCCTGCGTCGCGCGGACGGTCACGCGGTTCCAGTTCCAGACATTGCTTTGCCAGCGCGATCAGTTCGGCATCGGCGCCGCAGGCGTCTAA
>JAFEBR010000984.1 GCA_018242565.1 Planctomycetota bacterium
GATCCGAAATCCTTCCGGGCGATTGGGGGCCGGGACGGTTTTCAATGTGTCCGCCGTCGCGGGGAAGCTTCGTTCCAGGCGGGCAGACTGTCCGACGACGATTCGCGGCAGTTTGTCGTCGGCCGGCCAGTCGCGGCTGAGTTGCCAGCGAATCTGCGAACGTTTTTCACTCTCCTCAATCAGCATCCGCACGGCGGTCTGTTCACGGTGTGACAGATCGGCCGGAATGACCACCACCGCCGAGGTCAGGTCGACCAGTCGCGGTTGCAGTCTGATTTCGGCTGTATCTTTTGCGTTCACTGGCGGGAGCTGAAATCCACAATGGAACCAGCATGCCAATCCTACAAAAAAACTGGGAATGAAGCGCATTGTGGCAAGTGCCTTTGTTTGTCGTCGGGTTTGCAAAATCCATAAATCACGCCCGTCAGTATGACTTCTGGGAGCCATTGGAAAAAGCGTGGGGATTCCGGAAAAGAAAGAGGGATCGCGCGTAGCGTCAGTAGAAGCCGCCAATCGCCATCTCTCGCAACAGTTTGATGCACGATCGATTGGCCATCTGGACCATGAACGTTGCAATTGTCGCGTACTGCGGTCAAGAGATCAGTGAGGGCGTCGGGATTTGTAGGGCCACAAGCCCGCCGCGAAGTGCTGTAATTCAGGCCTGCTCGTAAGTGAGAATTCGGAAACGGGACCGCGAACCCCCAGCGAGCGGGCATAATCCTCTCGGAATTCGCCCGACAAATGCCGTCGTGAAGATTCATTTGGGAAGGAAACGCACCGACTCACGCAGGTCGCAAGTTCAATTGCGACCGTTTGATTTCAGCAGTGCCGCATAATGGCCGTGTCGTCGGTGCGTAATTATCGGCTTGTGTTTCCCGCCAGTCGAATCAGAGAAGTGTCGACATGACGTCGATGCCGGTGAATTGCCGGGGGGCTCGAACTTTTGTCCAATTTGCGTCCGGCGTGTCTCGGGCCCAAGTCACAAGGATGTTGTCGCTGCTGCCGCCGCCCAGTGCGCCGGGAATCATTCTACCTCCTTTGCTGTTGACGAAATAATAAATTTCTGTGAATTTATCGACATAGCCACGGGCATACCCGGAAAGGGGTTCGTCCTTACCCAAGTTGCCAAGTCCACTAACTTCTGATGTGCGAAAGACTTTCGCGATGACTTGCTTGATGACAAATCCCGTTGGAGATTCATCTGCACCTGTTGCTTCAATGTAACCAATACCGTTAACCTTTGTCACGAAAACGCGGGGAAACCCCATGGTTGTCGGTGGGCCGGGATCAACAAGATCGTGTCGTACAGTTGCGGAAAATTTCTCGAATAGGGCTACAAGAGCCGCTGCAATTTTATTGGGATCCTGAGATGTGATCGCGTTGACAAGGTCTTTTAATAGTGTTTTTATGAGAGTGTTCATGCTAAATCGTAAAAATCCTTGGTATAGGAATGGAAACTAAATAAGCGGCATTGCAAAGTATGGCATTTGTCGCACGAGAATTACGAGGCTGTTGGGGTGAATCGTACAACGGCATCTGCCGGGGTATAGTTGCCGTTGCTGCCTTCGAAAAGGACCCATACCTGAAGAAAGTTATTGTCGGTATCGATTTCATTGACTGGTATTGCTTTGCCTTCTGAGTCTTCAAAGGCGTA
>JAFEBR010000985.1 GCA_018242565.1 Planctomycetota bacterium
CGATACAGCTCAACGAAGTGTCTTCCGCCACAGCTTTCGCGTGCGCGCGCTCAAACACAGACTCATCAACAGATATTGTAATGTCCCTCATAGTTGCACAGTATCTGTGAAACTATGGGATTTTAATCACTTTTTCGACCTGATAAGGACGGCATGCCCGACCGGAAAGGGGCACGACGTCGCTTGTCCATATCGAATGAACTCCGGCAGGTCATTTCACCGACTGGAGGCCAGCGTGGTCGAGAATTTCAGGACGCTTCTGGTTGAAGCTCACCGCAGGGAAAAGCCCGCAAGTCTCTGTAACAGGGCGGATTCCATCACCTGGCACAGATTGATCCGGCGGGAACTTAGGCCGCAGTCGTTATGCAGCGGAGTCCTTGAACTCCGACCTTTACTCGGCGTCCACGTTTTTCTGTCGTTACGATCCCTTCAAGCCAGTCCGTACTATACAGCACAACTCAGGCCTCTGCTCATTAGGAGATCCGGCAAAATCGGGCTGGCCCCACAAGGCGGCCCGACATCACCGCGACAAAGCTCCCCAACTCGATGGTTAACCAATATCCGCCACCCACAACGGTTCAGCACGACAGGCAGAGCCTGCCGTGCAGCGACGACGATTACGGTTTGGGCTCGAGGAACTTGCGAACGTCGTCGTCCCGCTTCTGCAATTCCTCGCGGGCTTTCGTTGCCAGTTGGCCGATGCCGGCATCACTGAATTTGACATCCGACTCGATCTTGGGCAGTTCAATCGAACGTTGCACAAATTGCTTGGGTTCGACCGTCAGATCGACCAGAAACACGCGCCCCGCCTGAGGCTCAAAGGCCTGATCGAGAATGAAATACTGTTCATTCTGGATCGCGTCGTCTTCCAGTTGGTACCGATGCTGAATCGTGAATTCCAGATCGTCCATATACGTCCCGAACACCAGATTCACCTGATTGTTCGCCGACGAATTTCGGTTAATGGTCGATTTTCGGGTGTATTCACCCTTCGGCAGCTTTGCCAGGACCACGTACGTATATTCCCAGGTGTCATCTTCGCCTTGAGTCACACCGAAGCCGATCGCCGAGGTGGCGTCAGGCAAGACCAGCATCCCCTGGGTCAGCTTCTTCTCACCAACTTTTCGCAGGGCTCCCTTACGCACGTAGAAATACTGCGGTCCCTGGTCAGCGCCATCGTCGCGCTCGATGAGGTTCCCAAACCCCCGCTGATTCGGCATCGCAGGCCGTACGTTGCGGGCCACCGGCGGCGGCGGCGCGGCGAGCGAGTGATGGATGATCGGCAGAAAAGTGGGCTTGCCGTCGGCCCCGGCACACACCGGTTGCAGAGTGAAGTGCGTCGGCTTGGGTGCGGAACTGGGGAGCATCCAGGAACCGGTCGCTTTGCCGTCGGCGATTTTCATTTCGACTTTTTCGCTGCCTTCGAACGGCGTGCCCGGAGGCATGGGCGCACTCTTTTCTTCGCGCGGCAGGCAAAAGACATGCAGGGTCTGCACTTTGCCCATCGGATCGAACAACGTGAGTTCAAGAGTCAACCGCAATCCTTCGGGGACAGTCTCAATGCCGACTTTCGTCTGCGATACGCCCCCCGAGAGGAGTTTGCGCACCGTGGTGGGCGAGATCGCAAACCCGATTCCCGCACCCCGGATCGTCGCCACCGCGACCCCCACGAGTCGGCCTTTCACGTCGACCACCGGACCGCCACTGTTCCCCGGGTTCAAGGCCCCATCGATCTGCACGATGTGATCTTGCCCCTGGTCGTCGAGCCTGAGACTCGAGACCGAACCCCGTCCGACGGTAATCGCCGGATTCGACTTGGCAATTCCGAGCGCCTCACCAAAGGGAAATCCGAACGTGAAGATGGTGGTCGTTTCCGTGGGCCGGAAGTCGGCGTCCAGCGGAATCGGCTCCAGCGGCAGATCGACTTCAGTGACTTTCAGAATCGCCAGATCACGCACCGGGTCGCGGGCCACAATTTCGGCCGGCTTGACCAGATCCTGTCCGGTTCCGCTATTGAACACGACGGTGACCTGCGGAGTCACGTTCGACATCGAACGCTGAATCCGACGAAAATCAAGCGGACCGCGGGGACGAAATCCGGGGGGCAGATTCGTCTCCACCTGCAGGTTGGGGGGATCGACGACATGCGAATTCGTGACCAGGTAGACAGTTTTCCCGTCCGTGTGGACGACAAATCCTGAGCCGCTGTAATCCAGCGCTCCAAAATTCACTTTGACGAACACCGATGCCCGCTTGACCTTCGCCAGCACGTCTGGCGGGATCGACTCGTCCGAGTGCGCCAGCCCCGCACCCAGCACGAACAACACCAGGGCTTTAAGACTCGCGCGCGTGAACATCGAATCACTTCGCCCCTTTCTTGATCATCTTCTTTTTGGCTTCAATCTTTTTCTTAGCGGCGTCTTTGCCGGTCGCCGGGGCAGACGGCTCAGACAATGTCGTCATCGGCAGGACAGCCAGGTCTTTGTCCTGGGGAACGAAGTACGGCATCGGCAGGCCGGCCAGACGAATTTTCAGGATGGCGAAGACCTGCTTGCGGGCCATTTCATCGGTCATGTCTCCCTCGGTGCGAACCGACAGAAAACTGGGATCCAGGTTCAGATTCTGCTCGTAGATCTTGGTTTTCCCGTCTTTAGTCGTCCACTTGATCTGGACTTCGCCGGCGGTGCTCTGCACGGTCTTTCCAGTCGCCGTGCCTCCACGACCGAGTCGATCGCCCCCCTTGACTTCCTGGAGCGTTTTACCGGCCATCTCCTTATATTGGATGTTCAGCACCGTGGCCCCCTCGTCATCCACTTCGAGGCCATCTTCCGCCAGCCGCTCGGTCAGAACTTCTTCAATCGACTTCTTCGCTTCATCGGGCTTGCCAAACCGGACATCTCCCACCTTGACGGTGAGTTTGACCTTTTCACCCGGCTTGATGATCGCTGGTCCGTCGCTGCGATAGGCCGCGAGAGTTTTCTCGAGTTGCGCGGCAGGAAAGGCCAGCGTCTCAATTTTGCCCGAATCGCGATCTCCGGTCGAAACGACCAGTCCTCCGGGGGTCAGAATGCGCTTCCAATGGTTGTAGCCTGTCACTCCCTGTTGATAACGCCAGATCATGAACCCGGTCTCACGCTCGATGAATCCTTCACCATGCCAGAGAAACCCGGCGGGATGCGAGACAAACTCAATTTGCGGTCCCTTGTACGACGCCGCATACTGCAATGACGATTTCATACTGGCCGAGAATTCGTGTTTGAGTTTCTCGGCGCCGGTATTCACGTCAATGATCTTCAGGACGCCAGATTTCTGCCCTTCGGCCAGCAACGCCAGTTCCGAACCATCCTGCGAGAACCGGACCGTATCGATGCTGACATATTCGCCCGCCTCGGTCTTCGTGGGGGGCGAGATCTGCGCCTTGATCTGGCCGGTCTGCAGGTCGTAGAGCGCCACATCCGGATTCACAATCGAAGCCAGCCAGTTGCCACCCGGGCTCACATCGTAGCGCGTGTCTCCCGACAAGTTCTTTTCCAGATCCATTTGACGGGACGGTGCCCCCGTGAGGGCATCCCACACGCGGAGGTGATGCCCCCATTTGCCGTTGATCTGGCCGAAAGTGTAGGTCAGCACTTCCCCCGGCCCGGCGAAATCGAGAATGGTCATCGAACACGAACGGTCATCGGCCTGGAAGCTCGAGACCCGTTTCCCGGTTTCCAGAGACCAGACTTCGACATCGTTGGCCTGACTGCGATCGAGCACTGCCAGGGCCATGTATTTCCCATCGGGCGACAAGGCCCGCTTGGTCGCCTTGGCTGGCGTACCTTGAATCGCGCCGACTCGTTTGCCAGTCACCAGGCTCCAGAGTTCGCCACGCTCACTTTCGTACGCCCCCAGGCCCACGACGACAAACTCGCTTTCGCGAGAGGGAAACAAAATGTGGTCCAACCGGGCCGGTTGCGGAATCGACAGGTCCGATTTCTCAGGCCATTTCACGGGCTCAGCCGGGGGATCGGCTTTTACTCCCCAGCGGGCCGGGGCCACGGCGGGTTTGTCGGCACCTGTCAGACTCGCGGGCACAGCCCCCAAAACCAGGAGCAGCAGTAACGCCTGGCAGCAGGACGGACCTGGCCACCCCGCGAACCGACTGCACCATAAACTGTTTGCCCCAACCACACCCGCCACGTGAGACGCCATAACCCCAACTCCTCTGAACGCAAGGAAAAGGATGGTGGTGAATAACCGCAAGTTCTGCCCGGGTTCAGGTCCACACAACGTGCAGAAGAGACCGGGGTATCCGGAGCGGGAGCGAGACGCGAATGACAGTGCCCCCCAGACGTGATGACATACCCATCAGGAATCACTCTATGCCGACCGTCTTTCAGTTGCAACTGCAGATGACCAGACCGGACTGTGACTGGCCAGTCTTCACATTGCATCCCGGATTAAAGACGCCTGGGCGAGTTTTCTGCCGGGCTTATGTCCACCCGTCAATCTTCCCCTTGTTGTGGCCGCCAAGCTGATGCGTTCTTAAGCCAACAGACATGGTCTCGAACGACGCGACTCTAACGATTTTGCGGGTCGAGCGTTTTGCCGACGGCCCACGACCGGCTCACCCTGGCCGCCACGAGCAGAATTCGAGCCAGTTCCTGCCTGCCTGACAAAAATCTTTGCCACCGTGTGCTTTACTCTGAAATCGCTTTCAGCACGAGGGTCGATCGTCTGTCCGCGTGACACGACTGCAGGACCACCGTGCCCTGACCCTGAGTCGATTGCAGGCGAACGGCAAATCTCCTGATAAATCGAGTAACAGCCAAAATCTTGACTGACTTCAACGCAACCAACGAGTATCATACATCACAGTGTATTGATGAATTGATCGCTCTCCAGCGAGGCCACATTCGCGTGGGACGTGCCGGTCAGGGAAGTGCCGGCCAGGGCCTCGCAGCAGACGACAGGAGGTCGAGTCGATCGTGCTGCCTGTCGAATCGCCTGAATGGTGCCCAACCATGTCTGATCTGTCCCTTAAGATTTACGCGCGGGGTGAGCTGAAATGTGCCGCCACGCTCGATCGCGCGTACGAATTGGGCCGGCAACAACACTCGCGCGAAACGCTGTACGCCCCCGAATTCGCCGAGGGCCAGGCGCGCATCGTCATTGCCTCGGAAGACATGGTGGCGATTCCCCGGCGACTGCTGCGCATTGAACCCCGCCCCGCCAACCGCATCCGCATTACCAATATCCACGACAGCGCGACCGTCTCTGTGGACGGAGGGCAGACCTTGCAGCCTCGGGCGACGATTGATGTCCACCCGGGCTGCCTGATCCCCCTCAAGTACGACCTGGCGATTCGCATCGAAGCCTCGCTGGAATTCCAAAACGTCGCGACGCCATCCCTGGGCCCCGCGATGGGAGCCGAGGCGTACAGTACCGTAAAACTCGATACCCAGTCGCCCCCCGCCCCGGGGCAACTGATTCAGTGGTTCCAGGCGGTCACCACCATTCTCCAGAATGCCACCACCGCGCAAGAGTTGTACGAGCACTGTGCCCGGGCGGTCGTGCGACTGGTCGGTATGGACAATGGCGCCGTCGTCCTGTGGAATCCCCGCACCAGCAAATGGACGGTCGCCGAGAGCCAGAGTGCCAGCGGCCTGGCCAGTGCCGACGATGAATGGCTCCCCAGCCAGCGGATCCTCGCCGAAACATTAGGGCGTCGCGAACCGCTGTACCATGTTCCCACGGGGGTCGAGGCCAGCGCCAGCATGCAGCAACTGCGAGGACTCGTCGCCGCGCCGATTCTCGCCGAGAACGGCTCAGTCGTCGGCGTCGTCTATGGTGACCGCCGGCGTGACGATGCCAGCCGGGCCCAGGTCACGCTGCTCGACGCACAACTGGTACAGACCCTCGCCGTCGCGGTGGGGTCAGGACTGGTACGGTTTGAAAAAGACCGCCGGCTGATTTCCGAACAGACGCGCTTTGAACAGTTTTTTTCCGTTGAGTTGGCCCGGTCGCTGGCGGCCGACCCCCAGTTGCTCGATGGCCGCGATGCCGACATCTCGTGCCTGTTCGCCGATATCCGCGGCTTCAGTCGGGTCAGCGAGCGTCTGGGGGCCCGGCAAGTAACGGCCTGGATCCAGGCCGTGCTTGACGCCCTGTCAGAATGTGTGTCCGCTGAGAACGGTGTACTCGTTGACTATATTGGAGACGAGTTATTTGCGATGTGGGGCGCTCCCCAGCGTCAGGAAGATCATGCCGCACGCGCCTGTGCCGCCGGTCGCGCCATGCAGCGTGCGATCCCCGTGTTGAACGCCGAGTGGAGTTCCCGTCTGGGGGGAGATTTTGGCGTGGGGATCGGCGTTCACACCGGCCCGGCATTCGTCGGCAACACGGGTTCACGTCGCAAATTCAAATATGGCCCGCTGGGCAACACGGTGAACCTCGCCAGTCGCATCCAGGGCGCCACCAAATACCTGCGCACCGGCATGTTGGTCACGGGCGCCACCCGCGACAGTCTTCCAAACGCCCAGGATTACCGGCGACTGTGCCAGATTCGCGTAGTGAACATTGAGCGACCCGTTGAATTGTTCGACATAGGTGCGACGACCGACTCAACCTGGCAACGGTTGAAAGAACACTACGAACTGGCCCTCACGGCGTTTGAAGCCCGTCGCTATCAGGATGCCATGCGACCTCTGCTCAATTGCCTGGAACTGGTCCCCAATGACGGACCCAGCATCGTTCTGCTGTCGCGAGTCGTGACAGCGATCGGCGAAGGGGCCCACGACGACGCGTGGGTGCTTCCGGGAAAATAAACACTGTAACACGAACCATCTTTGATCTTCTTCCTGACTCGGGCCTGGTGCCACTGTGAAAGAACCTTCTGTGACCGCCGCCAATAAGCAGACACTGACCGCATCCAATCGCCAGGCTTACGATCTGTTGCGGCAAAAGGCCTGGATCAGCGAAGACCTGCTCGAAGAAGCGCTGCACGAGTGGCAACAAACGACCACACCGTCGCTCACCGCCTATCTCTGTGATTCGAACAAGATCAACGCCAGTCAGCGCGATGAGATTGACCGACTGTGCGCGCCCCCGCCTGGCCCTTCGGGGTCAAGTTCGACCGACTGGCACCCGACCGACCTGCGAGCCGGGCCACCGGGCCACTCCATGGGAAAAGCCAGCGAGTTCGTCACGCAGAACGATCCTTCCCTCGCCAACTCTGAAGCGGGAGCCAGACGCCGCGCGCTGGTCGCCGTATCTGCGAATAACCGCTACCAGACCACCCGGTTCCACAAGGCCGGCGGATTGTCCCAGATCTTCGAATGCTGGGATTCGGAACTCGCGCGCCGCGTGGCGATCAAGGAGATCCATCACGGCCAGGCCGACGACCCCGATGCCCGCGAGCAATTCAAAGAAGAAGCCTGTCGCACGGCGTCCCTCGAACACCCGTCGATTATTCCCATCTACGACTTTTTTGCCCGCGCTGACGGACGACCGCATTACGTCATGCGGTTCGTCACGGGTAACACCTTCCGCGAAGAAATCGATCACTGGCACCGCACGGAAGCCAACGTCAGTCCGCTCAAACGGACACTGGCGTTCCGCAAATTGCTGGGTCATCTGGTTGATGTGTGCGATGCCCTCCACTACGCCCACTCCAAGAGCATTCTGCATCTCGATCTGAAACCCGAAAATGTCATGATCGGAGATTTCGGCGAGACATTTGTCCTCGACTGGGGCCTGTCCCGCCGTTTCGAGAAACCGGCGGCCCACAGCAGCCACGCAACGAACACGGGAACCAATGCCACGGCGGTCCTCTCAAACAACTCGGTGCAGGGAACCCGCCAGTACATGAGCCCCGAACAGGCTCAAGGGCGAAACGATCGCTTTGGCCCTCCCACCGATGTCTACGGCCTGGGGGCCATTCTGTATTATCTGCTCGCGGGCCAGCCTCCCCGCGGCGGTGCGAAGAACATGACTCCCGAAGAACTCGCCGAGGAAGCCCGGCAGGGTCGCGTCACGCCACTGCACACGTTTCGCCGGCGGATCGACCGGAACCTGCAAGCCATCTGTATGAAAGCACTGGCCTACAGCGCCGCCGACCGCTACGCGACAGCCGACGACTTCCGCCGGGACCTCGAACGCTGGCTGGCCAGAGAACCCGTGGCGGCGCGTCCCTTGAATTCTTGGCATCCCGAGCGCTTGCTGCGTCTGGTGCTGCGTTATCGCTACATCGCGCTGGGAGTGGCCCTGACGTTGCCCATGCTGGTGATCGGCCTGGCCTTCTGGGGTTACCAGGCGACGATCAAAAAAGAGCGAGACAAGAATGAAAAACGCATTGAAGACATCTTCACCGAAGCGACTTCGGAAGAGCCTTCGATCACCATGGTTCTCGAACTGCTACTGAAGCATTACCGGGAAGAGGGAGTCGCGAAATCACAGGACCCGGCGGCCGCCGCCTTGAAATTCGAGAAAATGGCCAAACTCTGCGAAAAAATGGGCACCCTGGATGAAACGAAATCCCACTGGCAGGAAGCCATTCAGCGTTACGAGCAGTCATTCGCAGAAAATCCTGCCCAGCTCACCGCGCTGCTCAATGCAAAATATGAATACGCCCGCATTCTGGTGGAGAGTGGCGATCTCGCCGAGGCGGAAGTCCATTTGAAACAACTTGAAGACCAATTGACCCGCGAAAAACAGCAGGACATGCGCCACATCCATGCGCAAGTCCGACAAAAACTGGCGTCGGTGCATAAAGCCAAAAACAACTTCAACGATGCCGCGAAATGTCTGGAAAACTCGCGGAGACTGCTGTACGGACTGCAGAAAGAACATGGAATCACGGCAGAGCAGTCCCGTACGTACACGATGCTGCTGGCAGACATCGAAGGATTATACGGCGACGTGAAACGTGCTCAGGGAAAATTCGCCGAAGCCGAAACCGCGTATGTGAATGCCAAACGCTTCCGCAAACAGGTTTGGGACCCCAGTCGCAACGATGGTGAAGCCGCGATTCGTTATGCCTGGGCCGGCGACAACTTCCTGCAGCTCGAACGGCTGCGCGGCAGCAATCGCCAGAAGCTGGAGAAAGCCCTGCAGGCCTGGACAGAAGATGCCTACGCGATTCGCAAAGACCTGTTTGAGGCCAACAGGCACAGTCGCAATTACCGCCGGGAGCAGGCTTGGGCCAGCCTGTTGCGAGGCGAAACTCTGTTGCAGTTGCTCGCAGCCCAGGAACCGCATACCCGGAAGAACAACGCAGTTGCCACATCACCGGCGGGGGTTCCGGCGAATGGGGCTGCCGACGCAACCAGCGAGCAGCCGGCGCAGGAACAGGCAGTGCCGCCGGCCGAGGCCGAACCGCGTCCATCGGAAGCGATTCTCGCCCTGCGTCGTGAAACGCGGCGGGAACTCACCCTGTGTTATCAACTCGCCCAACAACTCCTCGATGAAGATCCATCCAACGTCTACCATCGCCAACACCTGTCCTTTTCCGCCATTGATCTGGCCTACCTCGATTTTACGGAACCGGTTCTCGTCCCCGGAACCGACTCCTTCACCACCCGACTTTCGGAATTGCAGGTGCGGGAGATCCGCGACCGCCTCGATGAGGCGGGCAGTTATGTACAGGATTTGCAGACCGAAGACAGCGATGAGGTCTATTACAAGTCGGCACTGCGCCTGGCCATCCTCGCAGAACTGGAAGCACGCTCGGGCGAAACCCGGCAGAGTGAACGTGATCTGCGGAAGGCCGAGGCCGAATTACGAAAAGCCATGAAGAATGCCAAGACGACAGAACTCCACCGTGAATCTGAGCTCAACCTGCTGCGAGACATCCCCTTGATGGGGCCGGTGCTGGAAAAACTGGAACATGAAATCGATCTGCAATAAACGCGTGACCGCCCTAAATTCCGGACGGTCCGCAGGCAGCACACCGATCCAGCGCTATTGACTGTTCGTCAGCGTCCGGTCAATGTCGGCCACCCACTCACGCCAGCGGCGGTTCCAGACCTCGATGACCGCCTGCTGCTGGTCCGGCGGCAGCGAACAGCCTTCCAGGCCATTCAGAATCAACCGTTTGAGTTCCGTCAGGTTCAACTGCCACGCCACAAACGCCAGGTACCAGTCCAGCGCCAGGTCACAGCCCATAATCCCCGGGTCATCCGGATTCACGGAAATCCGCACCCCGTCGCGAAACCAGGCCCGCGCCGGATGGTGGCTGATCTCGGCCGTATTTCCCAGAATGTGGCTGCTCGCCAGACAGACTTCCAACGGAATCGACTGCTCTCTGACTCGGCGTAACACCTCGGGGTGGTCGATCAGCCCTAAACCGTGCCCGATCCGCCGCGAACCAAGCAACAGCGCCGTGGCGACATTCGGCAACTCCTGATCGGCGTCGGCCCCTTCACTGGCATGCAGAAACAACGGCAGGTCAGTCCCCAGCCGTTCCGCTTCGTATTTCGCTGCTTGAAACAACGGCACCAGGTCCGCCAGCTTACGCCCCCCCTGCTCCTGCCCGACCAGATCAAAGCCCGCCATCCATTCCGGGAAATCTTGACGCAATTTCACAGCGTCTTTGAGAAACTTGCGAATCTGCCCCAACTCGGCCGAGCGCTCTCGCGAATAGATAATCCGCAATCGAAAGTCGGGATACGTGCGGTGGACGTCGGCGTACAACTCCTGCAACGTGCGCAAGGCTTCGGCCGGGGTGGCTTCCCCGTCGGGCCGGGTGGGGAAATCCAGAAAACTGCGCAATTCCAGAATCTGGACATTCGCGGCGGCCGCTGTTTCCAGTTCGCGGCGATAAAAGTCCCGGTAGATGACTGGGTCATCGGCTAGCGA
>JAFEBR010000986.1 GCA_018242565.1 Planctomycetota bacterium
ACGCGATTCATTACGTGAACGATCGCGATTTCACTCGGGTCGAATACTTCCGCACGCGCCAACCGAGCCATGACTGCCTCCGGTTTTCGATACCGAAACGGATTGACAGAGCCGCCGTTCCCGGCGGCCCGGCACTGTACTGAGTGCACGTATGGACATAATTACACATTATGCGAGACAGGTTTTCAAGAAAAATTCAAAAAAACACGCTGTGTCCCCAGATTGCGGCGATTTCCATGATCCCCCGGTGCGGAGACGTGCGGGGTGTTTGTGTTAACGAGCACGCAGTTTCTCGATCACCTGGGCCAGGTGCTCGATGGCCAGATCGACGTCCGCGGCGGTATTGAACCGGCCGAGTCCCATGCGCAGGCTGGCTTTCGACTGCGATTCGGAAAGTCCCATGGCTTTCAGGACATGGCTGGGTTCGGGTTCCGCCGAGGTGCAAGCCGATCCGGAACTCACCGCGATACGTGTCAGGCGGTGCATCAATTGTTCGCCATCGACGTCGGCAAACGACACGTTCAAGTTTCCCGGCAGGCGCTGGCTGGGGTGTCCGTTCAGATGGACCTGGGAGATCCGTGTCTCAAGTCCGTGCCAGAGCCGATCTCGCAAGTCCTGCAGGCGCGGAACTTCCTTCGGCAGTTCCGCTGCTGCCAGACGACAGGCTTCGGCGAACCCGACAATCAGGGGGACGGCCAAAGTCCCGCTGCGTAATCGGCGTTCGTGACCGCCTCCGTCGAGTTGGGGTTCGAGACGAATGGCCGACTCGCGCGGGCGGACAAAGAGCGCCCCCGTGCCCTTCGGCCCGTAGATTTTATGTGCGGTGAAGCTGGCCAGGTCCACACCCAGTTGGTCCAGGTCCACGGGGATCTTGCCGACTGCCTGCACGGCATCGGTGTGGCAGAGCACGCCGCGCTCCCGGCAGATCGCGGCGATTTCCGCCACGGGATTGATGGTCCCCACTTCGTTATTCGCCAGGATGACCGAGACGAGGACCGTATCGGGGGCTATGGCCTGAGCTACCGCCTGCGGATCGACCTGGCCGTGTTGGTCGACGCCCAGAACGGTGAGTCGCGCGCCACGCCGCTGCAATCGCTTGGCCGTATCGAGGACAGAGCGGTGTTCGACCGCTGAAATGATGAGATGACGTCCCTGCGGCGCTGCCCCCAGAATTCCCTTCAGCGCCAGATTGTTGGATTCGGTGCCTCCGCTGGTGAAGGTAATTCCCGTCGGCGAGCAGTTCAGTGCGAGACCGATCTGGGTGCGTGCCTCCTCGACACCGGCGGCCGCTTCTGTTCCATACGCGTGATTGATGCTGGCGGCGTTGCCGTACCAGACGTCGAACCAGGGCAACATGGCCTCGACCACACGCGGATCAACACGTGTGGTGGCGTGATTGTCCAGGTACACCGGCCGATGAACCGGCGACTGTGGGGCAGATGGAACACTTGGATCAGAAGTCATACGGTTGACGATCATAGGCAACCGCAGGGGGCGTCTGCCATCTGCCGGGCCACACGCGCATGACCGGGCATCCGAAACGCGGTTGGCGTTCCTGGTTGCTGCTGCGGCCATGAAACCAGCGGCCTGCGCTGTCTTTCCACTGCCGTTGCGAGGTTGTGATGCCAGCGCTTCTCCCGCCCGAGCTTGGAAAAACAGATTGGTTATTGGAGTTGAGGAAAGAAGGGTGTCGTTTACCTTGGCGATTTCTTGTGGGAACCCGCTTCCACCCGTGATTACCAGAGATTGGAAGGGTATCGGAGCTGGTTCTCGACCTGGCGCGCTGTTGGGGTATCCAGAGTCCCCGACAGGCATGGTTTCAATCTCATTGCGAATTCACTAAAATGTGGGTGGCACATACCGATCCACTGTGGAAGACGGGGCAGTCGCCAGTATCGAATGTGAGGAACACAACATGCCGCTCATCGCGATTCGCCGTGGTTACTTGCTCAGCCTGTGGTTCGGCATTGTGCTGTTTGCGGTCACGACGGTGCATGCCGCCGATCTGAAGACGCGGAACGTGATTTTGATCACCACGGACGGATTACGCTGGCAGGAAGTCTTTACGGGGGCCGAGAAGGCCTTGATCAGTAAAGAGCCCGGTGGTGTTACCGACGTGCCGGCGATTGAAAAACAATTCTGGCGCGAGTCACCCGACGAACGTCGGGCGGCGCTCCTTCCGTTTTTCTGGAACACGATCGCCAGGGAAGGACAGATCTATGGCAACTTGCCGAAAGGGAGTTCATCACAGATCACGAACACGATGAAGTTTTCGTATCCCGGATACAACGAAATTCTGACCGGTTTTTTCGACCCCGCCATCGACAGCAATGCCAAGAAACCGAATCGAAACCTGACCGTGCTCGAGTGGCTCCACCGCAAGCCCGCCTTCAACGGGAAGGTCGCGGCCTACAGTGCCTGGGATGTGACGCCCTTCATCATCAATCGTGAACGCTGTGGATTTCCCGTCATGGGGGGCTGGGAGCCCCTTCCTGAGCCAGATCCCAATGCCCGGCAGAAGTTGCTGAACGAGTTGATTGCGGACACGACCCGCCCGAATTCGGCCGAGGTGATCGATTCGTTTCTGTACCAGGCGGCCCGAGAGCATCTCGTGCGCCATCAACCGCGGGTGATGTACATCGGTTTTCTGGAAACCGACGCGTGGGGGCATGCTGGCCGCTATGACAACTTGCTGACGTCCGCGCACGCGGTCGATCAGTACATTCAGCGGCTTTGGGAAACCGTGCAGTCCCTCGAACAATACCGCGACAAGACAACGTTGATTATTTCGACCGACCACGGTCGTGGTTCCGGACCCGTCGATTGGAAGAATCACGGCCAGAAGATCGAAGGCGCCGAAGACATGTGGATGGCGTTTCTCGGTCCTGACACTCCCGCCCTGGGAGAACGCACGCAATGCGACCGCGTCACGCAAAGCCAGATTGCCGCGACTCTCGCCGCGCTATTGGGTGAAGACTATCACAGTGCGGTTCCGCACTCCGGCCCAGTGATCAAATCGGTGATCAAAGACGTTGTTGGTAAACCCTGAGGTTCAGCCAGACTGCTCTCCAGCCTGGGGTGCTACAACGGCGGTGACCTCACACGCCTCGTTCCGATGCCAGATCAAACGATAATTGTCTGCCATCTGCCGAGCCACACGCTCGGTTAAACCAGGGTTCTTGTCCACTACGCTTCCGGTGTAAAACCCCTGCCACATCGGACTGACACCCATCGACTGCGCCGGTTCGACTTCGGGATTCATCAACTCCTGCGGCGTAACACGCCTGTCAGCAGAGTCCGACCGTGGCCGGGTGTGCTGTGTCAGAATGCAATCTGGCCGTGCCTGTGCGGTTCTGGCGTTTGCCACACGCCTTTACGGGCGGAGTTTGGATTCGGTATGAGCAATATCCGCAGGGAATTCGAGGCGAATGACCGTTTTCGCTCCCCGCATTTCCAGGGCGGGACGACGCACGTCGTAAGTGGCTTGCAGCAGGCGGTCAGACAGCAGGTTGTCGCGACTGGACAGTAGCGATCCTGATGATGCATCGAGGACGTCGATGGCCAGGAAGGATTGATCGTCTCGACGTAGCCGCGACATGCTGACGATCACCGGCAGCGTAGCGTCTGGCATTTGCAGCAGGGTCCGCCGACCCAACGGCTTGCGCCACAACAGGCGACTGCTGGAGGCCTCCACAACGAGCAGATCCCCTTCAGCAAGAAAGGCCGGCAGGGTTGTATCGGTCAGCGCCAGGCTCAATGCGACGGGAGCCGTTGTTTTTACCGGCGGACCGGCTCGTTTCACGTTGAAGTAATATCGTTCGCTATCGCGGAACACTCGCAATTCGCTGGCATACTCCAGGAATTCCGCCGGGGGAGTGAATTCAAGGACGGCCCGACCCTGCAACAGATCGACGACACGAATCGTTCCCGAGGTCGTGAGATAGGCAAAGTCCTGCGTGTCTCGAACAAAGCCACAGACCTTGGTGCCGGGGGGAACGCCATCATGAATCGAGGCCTCGGCGATCGCGTCCGCCGACTCTTCCCACAGGCACCGATCGGTGAGGGGATCCCAGACACGGGCCCGGCGATTATTCCCGGCGACGGTGTAATGGAACAGGTGGCGTCCCAGGGCTCGTCGGGGCAATCGGGTTTGGACATCAATCTTTCCGCGACGGATTTCCGCACCGGTCGCCGTCTCGTAGACCGTGTAATTGGCACCATTCGACGAAAAGACGGTCAGCACCTGGTGATCGCCCAGGATTCCCAGAAACGGGTCATGCATGAGGCCCGCAGCCCCTTCCAGGTCATCGCGATGCCAGAGCAGGCGACCATCCAGAGGATCGACGGCAAACAGATGCTGTCGAATCTGGAATGTACAGAATGTCGGGCCGGCCGGTCCCACCTTCACGACTTCTCGAACGTCCTGAAGCGCTGCGGGAGCCAGAGACCAGGTCACCCGGCGTTCGAGCAGAGACAACCCATGCAGAGTCCCCACGCCTCCCAGTGGGACAAAATTTCCGACAAACGCATGATGCAGGTATTGGCCTGAAACGTGCGTGCCGACCGATCCGACGGGATAAAACATCCGCCCCGGCAATTGCATCGTTTCGGGGTATTCCGTCCCGGACTCGCGGTTGACGATTGAGAAGATGCCATTGGCGCCCCGTCCCCGGTCGAACAGTTCGAATGAGAGCCGCCGTGGTGTCAGCAGGAGTTGTACGGCATTATTGTTGTAAATGGCCTGCAGTTCTTCGTTGACGACACGGTGTTCAACGATCTGCACTCCGGTACCAGTCCACGCGGCCGGCAGCAATCGTTGATAGGCCAGTCGCGCCGTCGGATCGCTCAATCGCTTTTGGACCCAAACCGCACCGGTGATTCCCGGTTCGACTTCGGCGTCTCGGAATCGCACGAGCAGGTCTCGATGGAGTCGGGCCGCTTCCTGAAGCAGGCCCCGTCGGGAATAAAGGCCGGCCAGCAAGGCCGTGGCGCGTCCTGCCAGCGGGACCTGCTCACTGCCGCGGCAGGCCAGTAACTCAAGTTCCGCCGCTTGAAAATCCCCTGTTTCAAACAGCAGTTCCGCCAGTCGCAATCTGACTCGTTCGCCTGCCGGGGAGTTGCCGCACAGGATCGCCAGACGTTTTAAGGCAGGCAGATTTCGCCCCAAAAGCGCACGTTCAATCATGTGTTGGTTGGCGGGGTCGTTCTGGCTCCCGTCAACTGCGGCGGTCGTCGTGGTCTGCCGACGCTGTTCCAGTTCATGCAGCAGCGGATCGAGCCGGCGAGAGGGATCGTGGCGAACGGTCACCTCCGATTCGCTCGCACCCGTTTCGCTGGCTGGCAGGTCTCCCGTATCCAGCACGGCGCTCGCCTGTTCGACACGGCTCGCATGTTTGGGATTGGAGGCCCCGGCCTGCTGAAAGACAGTGATTTCGCCTGGTCCCATCGAGATCAGGACGTCACGATCCGCGATCAGGTTACCCAGCGGTCGGGCTCCCGTTTCCATCTGGGAGTGGCGTCCCGAGTCGAGATCAAGGGAGACGATCTCGCCCCGATCCAGGGGAATCACATACTGCGATCCCTGACGGACGCCGTGGCCCGACGGGGAACTCCCCAATCGCACCCGCCAGGCTTCGTTTCCTGTAGCCGGGTCGAGCCCGCGACAACGACGTCTGCCGACGACCAGCACGGTCTTGTCACTGACAGCGCCGATGTATTCCACCGCCGTGGCCGATTCAAAATCTTCCCGGCGGACACGCCAGTTCAAGACACCACGCTGCAGATCGACGCAGTGAATGAATTCGGAATGGGGGGGCAGATAGAACACGCGTGTGCCGTGGATGACGGGGGAACTGGTGTATGCGGCTGGTGCGGCTGGCCGACGCATCTGATACAGCCATGCCGCCATTTGCTGCCTCTGCTGAGACTCTCCCTCGTCGTGGGACACGGCCCACAGCAGCGTACCGGTTAAGGCTTCGACGGCCACCAGAACACCGGCCTGGGTCGGGCAGACGACAATGCCGTTGGCATAGGTCGGTGTGCAGGCCAGGCCCAGTCGCTGCTGATCGCTGACGACCGGTTGCGCCACGGAACATAACGCCTGGGTCCAGATGATCGCACCCGACGTGCTTTTCACGCACGTGAGAAATATCTGCTGCTGGAATTCGCTGATCACAAACAAACGGTCAGCGACCGGGCAAGGGGCCCCGAGAAAACAATGACCACGGCAGGGAGTCGCTGGACCATCCGTTCTGCCGCCGAGTCGCCAGAGTGGTTTGATGTTGTCCTGGGTGGACGCCACGTCGAATGCGACCAGCAGGTTTGCCTGGGGACGGACGGCTGCGTTCGGGTCGTTCGCCGTGGAACCCGCGGCGTGGGCATCCGGGACGTCGCACCGCTCGATCACAAAGACCCGTCGTTCGTTGGCGGCGAGATTCAGTGCGGCTCCGTTCCCGACGATCTGCCGCATGACGTTGTTAGGGTCGGGGTTGCCCTCGACGGCGATCGTTTGTCGAGCCGAAATCTCGCTGCCGACGCTTCCGGGGCTGGCAACAGTCCACAAGGTCTGGCCCGACTGCAGATCAACAGCCCGCACTCCTTCAAAATCACGGAAGACGAGTCGATCGCCCACCAGCACCGGAGCCTGCGATGTGCCAATCGGTAGCCCGTATTGCACCTGGTGTCGTTGCCAGGCCAATGTCAGAGTTTCGAGGTGGCGGCTGTTCGGGCCGGCGAGCCCGGTCGTCCAGAGTTTGTGTGAAAATGTACGGTTCTGTCGCCGGCTGGAATTGTGTCGGGAGACAGGTTCCTGCCCGGATTCATACGAGGCCAATTGCACCGGAGAGGCCGCAGGCGGACGCGAGTCGCGCCGCAGCGTGGCCACGGTGCAGCGACGCGATCCCAGGCGAACGACTTCCTCGTCGGGCAGTCCGTCGAGAAATCCGGGAATCAGTTCCCACCGCCTCAGTCGCTGGCAGCAGAGCGTGGCTTGAATGCGGTGCACCGTCTGCAGTCGTTCGCGATGAACCTGTCCGGAAAAGACACGCTGCCACCAATTCAGCGCCAACTCATCGGTTCCGCGATCACTCCAGAATGCGGCAAGTCGCACTCCGGCGGCGAATCCGGCCGCCGTGTGATAATATCGACGGACGATTTCGGTCAGCGCCACGGGGTCATGAGTGGAGATTTCGGCTAACCGTTGCTGGGCCTGGCTGCCGTAGAGGGTTTCATAAGTGGCCAGGGCATCGACCGACAGGGCTTCGAGCCAGCGGGACGCCAGGGCATGGGCACCGCACGGAATCAACTCGCCATCCAGCCGCAGAAAAATGTCTTCTTCTCGTTCGACGATGGCCTGCAAGGCGGACAGGCCGGCGATCAACTGGCCCACATCGAGGTCACGTTTCGCCGCTCGTAATCGCAGTTCGAGGTGTCGATCTCGAATCAGGTTCTGGTGCCAGGGGTCGGCGTCGGCTGTTTCCACGGGGGCCGACGTCGAATGCGACGCGACGGGGTAGATCTGAGGCCCAGATGCAGGCGAAGTCGCGGGGGGCAAGGGTGCGGGTGGTCCGGTATCGGTCGGGGGACCGCGCCCCGGATCTTGGCTTTGTGCCGGACCTGCTGCCATCAGCCAGACGACGAACATCGTACCGCTGGCCAGGCACCTCAGGCCCATCCGCCAATCCCTGGCGAACGGCAAACCTACGTGTGCCATGTCTCGTTTCCTCCGTGAAACGATCGCCTCCCTGGAAGCGCTTGCGCCGGACTTATAGCGGATGTCGTGAAAGTCCGCTAGGCCAAGAATTCGGCGATTCCTGAGTGTTTCTGAGTCTGAAAAACGGGGGGAATTCTGGGGCCAACAGCAGACTCAGGTGAACTCGGGGAAATCAGCTGGCGTTACGCCGATCAGGACGCCACGCTGAAAAGCCATCCGATTTGACCGCGGCCACGTCAGCCATCTGTTGGCCCCAAGGATTCCACCCCCTATCGAGATGCATCCACAATCGGCACGTGAGTGCATCTGAAAAGTGGGTAAGGTTCCGTCGATTTTTTTGGTTCTTGCTTTTCCCGAAAAATGATCGGTGACCGAGCACCGGCCGTAGGATGGCGACTCCTCGTCCAAGAGTTCATGATTCCTGGTTCGCTGCGAGAAAGAGTAGATCGGAGGTGATGGGGCGCGGTCGCCGAATAGCCCCGAAGGGGGCGAGATTCGATAGCCCAGGGCGCTAAGCCCTGGGTAAGATGCACCGCACGCGCCAAACAGCCCCAACGGGGCGAGATTCCCCTTCGAGGATCCCCATGCCGCGGTCCCTCGCAAACGTGCTCTTACACATTGTCTTCAGCACGAAGAACCGCGGTCCCTTTCTAAAAACTCCCGAGATCCGGGAGGAAATGAACGCCTACATGGTCGGAACTCTCAGGGCCCTGGAATGTCCATCGTTAATCGTGGGAACCGTCGAGGATCATTTGCATTGTCTCTGTCAGCTTTCGCGGACGATCTCGATCGCGAAGTTGGTCGAGGAAATAAAAGTCGAATCGTCATCCTGGGCCAGGAAACAGTCGCCATCCCTGCGTGACTTTCATTGGCAGGCAGGCTACGGCGCATTTTAAGTGAGTCAATCCAATTCCGGCCAAGTCAAACTGTATATCGCAAATCAGGAAGAGCATCACCGCAAAATGACATTTCAAGACGAACTCCGAATACTCATGCAACGGCATGGACTCGAATTCGACGAACGCTACATCTGGGATTGAGGAATCTCGCCCCGGTGGGGCTGCGCGGAATGTTTTGTTCGTTAACCCAGGGTTTCGCTTCGCTCTCCCTGGGCCATCGAATCTCACCCCTTCGGGGCTGGTACTGCCGGAGAAATGTGCCGATGCGGACGCGACTCTTGATATCCGAGCCTTCCTGATGCGCCGCGCTGAAAAGCCATCCGATTTTACCGCGGCCACGTGAGCCATCCGTTGGCCCCAAGGATTCCACCCACTTTCGAGATGCACCCACAATCGGCACAGCCGAGCGTTTTGCCGCTTGAATTGCCAGACCGGCGATCCGACAATACGGAGAGAACAACAAGACCGACAGTCGCTCTGTCTGTCGAATCCTAATTTGTCGATCGGGGAGCGCCTCGTGCCAAGATCGCGTGTTTGCGGAATGTGCCTCGTGTGGGTGGTCGGCCTGGCCACTTGGTCTGGGTGTACATCCGAAAAGAAGCTCGACTTCAATAACGCCCAATCCGCCGACATGGCGACCCAGCCGGCCGCAACGGCCCCACCGGCCACGCCAGCGGGCACCGACAACGCGACTCCGAACGCAGCCCCCCCCGCCCCCCCCGCGTCCCCTGCCTCGGGGGGAACGGCTGCGGCCCCCGGCACCACGGTCGCCACGAAATCCGGCTCCAAACCTGCCGCCAACAGGACCGACACATCGAAACGCCCTGCGCGGAAGACGGACGTTCCCGAAGTGGAACTCGACGACGAAGGCGAATTGCCCGCCAGCCATGCCCGGTTTGTATTGCTCCCCGAGACAGCCCCCGCGGGAACTCCCTTTGAAACGGGCTCTCCGCAGGAAGCCGACCGGTTCACGTTTGCCGCGAACAGTGCCCAGCACAACTCGACCCAGTTTGGTTACACGCCGGGCGAGGGCCCGCGTGGCGTCGAAGGGGTCGGCTTGATCCGTGACGATTCCCGAGCCGAGTATGAGCTGCCGTCGGGCTTCACCCCGATCGCCAGCGCCGGCAAGAGCGTCTCGGGGCTTCCCTGGCGCATTCGCTCGGAAACCGACGGCGCCGTCATGGGGCTCGTTCCGGAAGGGATCTTTCTGCAGGGGAGCAATACCGGCCCGGCTCAAGTTCAACCCGAACATGCCGTCCTGCTCGATGCCTTTTATATTGACCTGCGGGAGGTGACCGTGGGGCGCTATGACGCCTATCGCGAAGCCGTCGCCGACAAACGCCGGCTGTCGAAACCCGCCCTGGCCTCGAACAATCCCGAAGACCCGATCGTGGGTGTCACCTGGGCGGAAGCCCATGCCTACTGCCTGTGGGCGGGAAAGGAATTGCCGACCGAGGCCCAGTGGGAGAAAGCAGCCCG
>JAFEBR010000987.1 GCA_018242565.1 Planctomycetota bacterium
GCCAGTATATCGTGGGTTACGGTGCGGCACCAAGAGTATGTTCCGGCCGCACCCGGCGCGATATTCGGTGTGGTCGGTGGGGGCGGCGATCGGCACCGAAGGGCCGGGCTCGTTTCAGTTTGTGCGTTGCTGGCGGAACGGACAAAAAACGGCCGATACGACACGACCCTGTGGTGCGCGCTGGCTCGGGGCGGCCCCTGAATGCAGCCGGCTTCTCGTGCTCGCCTAGAAGTTGACGATGATCTGTACGATCGGCTGTACAGAAAAGGGAAACGTCCGAACGACCGGCGTTTCGACGCCTGCCAGAAAATACCAGTTGTCGGCCATGTGAAATCGGAAACCTGGAGTCAGAGTGAAATACGTTTCGGACCCACCTCCCAGTCGGGTGTGCAGGTTCGACGCCAGGTAGACGACCAGTTGTGTCGTCGACGAGTCGTCGCCTCCCGTCTAATGTTTTCCGATGGCCAGCCGTGCATCGAACGAGTTGAAAGCGCCGGGGCTGGCATTGAACCCGGTCCATGGATTGGCCGCGAGCAGCTCTGCTTTCGGGCCTGAGTATTTGATCGGTAGTGTGACACCCAACGCGCCGCGCACGACCCAGTGTTGTTCGGGTTCGGTCCACCAGGCTTCGATGTCAGGCGAAAAGCTGGTCACACTGCTGCCATTAATCGCGTTGCCGGTGGGTGTCCGGATGAAGAGATTCGCCGTCGTGGTGAAGTTTTTCTGCTCGTTCAACAACAGACGCGGCGCCACCGTCAGGTCACCCCAGTTCGCCTGCTGGCCTGTCACAGACGGAGTCGATTCGACAAGTGGTAAGAACCAGCCAATTTCCAGACGCCGATTCAGGGGGGTAAACAGAAAGAGTTCGGTGTTGGTCGCATGGGAATTATTCGGTCCGGGGACGTTGGCAGCGTACGCGAACGACATGACATACAACCGGTAAAACCCGCCATCGGCACTGTTGATCCACGTTTGATGCGGAGTGTCGTGAGGTGCCGGCGTGTATTGTTCGTCCCAACCTTCGGAAAACAAGGTGTCGACACTCAACGGGTGCCAGAGATCGGGATGCAGCGGGCAAACCAGAGATTGAAAGGCGACCTGGTACCAGCGGGGGGCGACTTCCGGAGATTGACACTCATCGCGCGATTCATCGGTCGACGCGTTAGCTGCCGTCGTGGGCAGTTCGCCAGCGGTTGCGGAGTTGTCCTCCGTCGACGATTCATCCCACCGATCATTGGCGGATGTCGTTTGTCCGAATTCCGTGTGGAACGAACCGATCGCCAGACACAGAGCGATGGTCGCCAGCCTCGTGCTGGCATCTCGCAGCCTCGACATGATTCGCCCCCCGGCGAGCCAAACCTTCCCCGCACGACTCCCCCATCGTCTGGATCGCCGACGGCGGTGAAAGTCGCAAAAACTGCCCGGAATTTCGAGGGTTTCGGCCCCGCACCGTGCTCCGGTGCCGATGGTATCGGATACGTAAATGTTACCGCTTGAAACGAAACGAACGAGGCCGCAAGGTCGGTTTGGTGTTCTGGGGGGATTGGCGAGACCCTGCCGGACGCGAGTTTCTACGCCAGGCTCAGGCCGAACCGCCCGTGACAGGCCGCTCGGCACGAGATCACGAGAGGAGTTCGTGGCGAGGTCTGCGGAATTCCGACGAAAAACCAGAGTCTTCCGGTGAATCCCGGACAGGGGCAAGTGACAAGCCTACCGGGCCAGCCGACTTGCGTCGTCGATGGGCGTCAGGCAACAATAGGGGCCGATGGCAGACATGGGGGCTGGCCGGTCGCGTGGCTCAGTGACCGCGTTTGACGTGCGCTGCGCCTGGGAAGAGTCATATGCGGCAGCCTGAGGCTGTTAACCAATAGGAAATCACC
>JAFEBR010000988.1 GCA_018242565.1 Planctomycetota bacterium
ATGACCAGCCAGCATGCAGTCCCTCCGGCCAGCAGACCGACTAAAGCCGTGCGACTTTTCGTCAGCAACAGCCCGTAGACCAGACACAAAACGACCAGATTGCCGCAAACGATGACGGCCCGCGACAAAGTCGAAGAATTCGGCCAGAGCGTCCCCGACCATAACAACACCGCCACGACCAGCACTCCAGCCAATGTGTTGGTCAGCGCAAACAGCCCCAACGGCTCGACTGAGAACAGTCGCTGTTCCCAGAGCATTCGGGCACCATCGTCACCCGGAATGTTCATCTGCGCGAATTGATTGCGCAGAGCCGCGACACGATGGTCCCATTCCCGCGCCGCCATCAGTTCCTGCGGACGCCCTTCACGGTTCAGAGATTCCCATTGGGTCTTGAGCTCGACATATTTCGTGCGAGTTTCACCAAACCCCCAATGATGCTGCCACACACCGTACGCACCAAGCAGGGCTCCCGTCACGGCAACCACCAACAGAAACTGCTGGTGGAACGCCCGGTGCAACACCAGGCGCCTGGTGACAAAATACGCTGCCCAGACCCCGATCCATTCCCAGAGCATCGTCGCTGCGGAACGCTTGTCTCCGGTGGTTGTGAGCACGACAACCGCTCCGACAACATGTCCCAGGCACAACAGACTGACCACCACATCCAGCCGATCGAATTGCAGGGGCGCAACATGCCCCCGGCAGGCCGAAAACGCCCATACGACCAACGCGAGTAAGGCCAACTGAGCGATCCAGATGGTCTCGCCGGTCATCACCGCGTCGGTGGGTGTCAACAACCGACACACATAGACAGCAGACAACAAGCTGGCCGCGAGACACTCGGTCCAGTCGAGCGTGCGACCGCGAGCTGGCTGTGGAAGCCCCGTCGATTTTCCAGAGTGTGACTCAACAGAACTCATGTGGTGCCGTGATTTTCCAGAGGGGCAGCGGGACTTGGTACGCGTTGACGCCCCGCCGTTTCCAGAATCGCAATCACAGCCAGCAGACACACTTCCATCAGCATCACGAGCAGAGCCCCTGGCCAGCCATTCACGAAATACAACAGCAGGCCCCCCAGCCCCGTCGTCAGCGTCACCAGGTGAATGGTCATGACCGCCTGCTTGCGACTCATGCCCAGTTCCACCAACCGATGCGAGAAGTGGCTTTTGTCGGCGTGAAACGGACTGCGTCCCTGAGACAGCCGAATCACCATGACCGAGCAAAAATCGTAAAGCGGCACGGCGAGCACACACAAAGGGGCCAGAATCACGTGCGTTCCCGTTCGTCCATAATCGTAAAACGTCCCGACGATCGTCATGCTGGCGATCCAGAGGCCGACCAGGCAACTCCCCGTGTCCCCCATAAAGATCTTGGCGGGAGGCCAGTTGTGCAGCAGAAAGCCAGCCAGTGAACCGGCCAGAATCAACAGAAAGCCGGCGACAAACCAGTGCGGTTCCCCAGTGCCCACCAGCATGATCGCAGCAAACATCGACGCCGCGATCAGACCGATTCCGCCCGTCAGGCCGTCCATATTATCCAGAAAGTTAAACGAGTTGGTCAGCACGACAATCCACAGAGCCGTGATGATCCACCCCAGCCAGGGCGCACTGACAAACACAGTCGCGCGGACACCGGCGAATATCAGGGCGAACGCCACGCCAAATTGAATCAGCAGTTTGGGTTGCCACGAGAGGGCTCGCCGATCGTCGATGAATCCCAGAATCGAAATCACCACCCCGGCCAGCACGATCGTCCAGAGTTGCCCGGTGCGAACTGTGACCCCGGCGAGGTGGGTCGCCAGCGCTTCGGGAATCCACGAGGCAGGCAGAATTTGCGCCGAAACGCCCCAGACCAGCCCCAGCGCCAAACCGAGAGGGATCAGCACGCCACCGGCGATCGCGATCCCGCCTCCGAGGGGAGTGGGCACGACATGCACCTTGCGCGCGTTGGGCTGATCGATCAGACCGATGCGCGGAGCCAACCGCCGCATCACGGACGTCAACACTGCCGAAACCACCAGTCCGCAACCGGCACAGGCGGAGATCAGGAACCACATGGAATGTCCACTTTCAAGCTGGAGCGGCGTGACGTCGCGCCGAAAAGGCGGTATGTTACGCAATCGCCACTCTGTTTCCAATTCCCTGAACTGGCCCCTCGATCATTGTTCATGGCTGCACCGCCCCCCGCTCACCTGCGCGTTCGTCAATCCGAGCGACTTCTGGAAGTCGAATGGAGCCCGACCAACATCGCTCGCATCCCGTTCAAGTTGTTACGCACCGAGTGCCCCTGCGCCGCCTGCGTGGACGAAATGACGGGCGAACGCATTCTTGATCCCGCGACGATTCCAGAGGACATCAGCCCCTCGAAGTTGGAGTTTTCAGGCAACTACGCACTCAAAGTGACCTGGGCCGGCGGGCATGATACGGGCCTTTATACGTGGGATCGTCTCGACGAGATTGCGCAATGTTTGAAGTCGAGCTGAAATTCTCGCTGGCCGATCCCGGCCCGGTTCTGGAACGGCTGAAGCGCCTGGGCGCTCAGCCCCAGCCCCCCGTCGAGCAGGTGGACGTCTATTTCAACCACCCCTGTCGCGATTTCGCCCAGACCGACGAAGCGCTCCGCATTCGCAGCCAGGGTCCTCAGCAGGTCCTCACGTACAAAAGTGCCCTGCTCGATTCGCGGACCAAAACCCGCCGGGAAATCGAAATCCCTCTGGCAGCCGGCGAGTCCCGAGAGAAACTGGCAGAAGCACTGACACTGTTAGGCTTTACGTCCGTTTTCGAAGTTCGCAAAAGACGCCAGCCTCAGCATTTGAATTGGCACGATCGCGATTTCGAAGTGGCATTTGACGAAGTCGAAGGACTGGGCCCATTTGTGGAAGTCGAAACGCTGGCCAACGCCGCGGAACGCCCGGTCGCGACCCAGGCCATTCTCGATCTGGCCGCCCTGCTGGAGCTTTCCAAGCCCGAACCGCAGTCGTATTTAAGGTTATTATTGCAAAAAACTCCCCAAAAATCCTGATTTTTGCCCTTGCAGAATACCGAAAACCCATATACTATACATTTGTACAAATTTGAAATCCCAGGAACAGACACATGAATCCGAAGTCGAAACCCGCCAAATCTGCCGCTAAACAGCCCGTTTCCGACAGCGCCGACCGCAAAATGCTCGACAATGCCCTGGGGCAGATCGAGAAAGCCTTCGGCCGCGGTTCAATTATGAAGTTGAACGACTCGGTGAATACACCGATCGCCGGCATTCCCACCGGGGCCCTGTCGCTCGATCTGGCGATGGGGGGGCATGGCTTTCCCCGCGGTCGGATCATCGAACTGTTCGGCCCGGAATCCAGTGGAAAAACCACACTGGCACTCCATGTCATTGCCAATGCGCAGCGACTGGGCGGAATCGCGGCATTCATTGACGCCGAGCACGCTCTCGATCCGTCCTGGGCCAAGCGCCTGGGGGTCGACCTCGAAGACCTGCTGGTCAGCCAGCCCTCCTATGGCGAAGAAGCTCTGCAGATTGCCGAGATGCTGATCAAGTCGAATGCCGTCGACTGCATCGTGGTGGACTCTGTCGCCGCCCTCGTTCCCAAGGCCGAACTCGACGGGGAAATTGGCGACTCGCACGTCGGCCTGCAGGCCCGCATGATGAGCCAGGCCATGCGTAAACTCACGGGCGCGATTGCCCGGTCAAAAACCTGTGTGATTTTTATCAATCAGATTCGCGAAAAAATCGGGGTGATGTTTGGCAGCCCGGAAACGACGCCCGGTGGCCGCGCATTGAAATTCTACAGTTCCTGCCGGGTCGATGTCCGTCGCCTCAGCACGCTGAAAGAGGGCGAGACGGCGATCGGTATTCGGATGAAGGTGAAAATCGTCAAAAACAAAGTCGCCCCTCCCTTCCGGCAGGCCGAGTTCGATATGCTCAATGAGGAAGGGATCAGCCTGGAAGGGGATGTGATCGACCTTGCGATTGAGCACAAGGTCTTCGATCGCTCTGGAACGTGGCTCTCTTACGGCGACGTCAAGCTGGGACAAGGGCGAGACAAAGCGCGTGTCTTCCTCAAAGAGAATCCGAAGCTCCTGGTTGAAATCGTCGAGAAGATCAAGCAGGCGTATGGCGTGCACGGGTCCGACTCGGCCGGCACGGCCGCGGAAGGCAAAGACGACAAGGAAGCTGACGAAGAATAAATTCGATCAGGTGAGGGGAGATCAACACCTTGCACCAGACCGGCAGAACGAGAAATCGAAATCCGATGCAGATGGATTGTCCCCGAACTCATCCGAATTCACGGTTTCGTGCCCCCCGTTGCCGGGAGCCGATTTCATCACAGACTGCGCTGGAGACACCTGTTGCTCCAGCGCACCCTGTGCCCCACAGCCACCACCGTGCCCTGCATCGGTGGTGGCTTTTCGGAGTTCTGCTCAGCATCGGCCTTGGCCTGGGGACGATCCCGGAAACCAGCCGCAACGTACAGGCCGACGAGTTGAACGGCCTGACAGTCGCCGCCGCTCTCGAAGACGCCTTCGTCAAGGCGATCGAGTCTGCAGAGAAGTCCGTCGTCGCGATCGGCCGTGACCGCCGCGATTTGCGGCAGGCCGACCGTCGGAACGATTTTTTCGGCCAGGAACGGACCAATGACCCTGCCGACCCGAATTGGATTCCCAGCGAATTCGGTGCCGGGTTGGTGATCGACAAAGCGGGGCTGATCCTGACGAATTACCATCTCGTGCGCGGAGGTCCCGTCGAAGGCCGCCCGGAGCAGAAATCCGAGCAACTTCTGTATGTCCGACTGCCCGATCGACGGGGATTTGAAGCGACGATTTTTGCTGCCGATCCGCGCAGCGATCTGGCTGTTCTCAAAATCGCCGCGAACGATCTCATCCCGCTGAAAATCGAAACGGCCCCCGCCGTGCGTAAGGGGCAGATTGTGCTGGCAATTGGAAACCCGTATGCCATAGCCCGCAATGGGTCGGCGTCGGCGACCTGGGGAATTGTGGGGAATATTGGCCGGCAGGCCAGCCTCGAAGGGGAGGTCAACGATCCGGAACGGCTGAAAGCCGAAACGATCCATCATTTGGGCACCCTGCTGCAGGTTGACACCCGCCTTGAACTGGGCACCAGTGGCGGCGCGCTGCTCAACCTGAAAGGCGAGTGCATCGGCATGACCACATCTCTGGCCGCCCTGGTGGGCTATGAAAAGTCGTCGGGTTTTGCCATCCCCTTCGACGAGTCGATGAAACGCATCATCGAATTGTTAAGGCAAGGCAAAGAAGTGGAGTATGGGTTTTTGGGTGTACAACCCGTTGATATCCATCCTGCCGAAGTCATCGGTCCCGAATTCGCATTGATTCGCGAACGCTTACGAAAGGGCGCGGTGCGAATTCTGGAGACGGCCCCCAATCTGCCCGCGGGCCGAGCGGGTCTGAACAATGGAGATATCATCCTGAAAGTTGGTCGGCACGATGTTTATGGAAAAAACGACCTGATGCGGGAAATCGGCCTGACTGGCCCTGGGGAAATCATCCGGCTCTCGATTTTTCGCCAGCGCGGTCCGGGCGGAGCCGGCCAGGAACTGGAAATTCCCGTGGAAGTGGGCAAATGGCCGGCAGTCGATGAAGAAGGAATTATTGCCCCGGTGCCCAATCGACCGGCGTGGCGCGGATTGATTTACGATTTTTCCACGAGTCGCCGTCGTTTCCTGGCATTCCCCATGATGCATGAACCCTTTGAAGGAGTCCGTGTCGTCAAAGTCACACCGGGGAGCCCGGCGGCCGACAGTGACCTGCAATTTGGCGATCTGATCACCCACGTCAAAGGCCAGGCGGTCCGATCTCCCCGTGAGTTTGCAGACGCGGTCCAGAAAGCTTCGGGGACGGTGGCATTGCAGGTCTGGTCACCCGGTAATCGGACCAACCTGTCACGGACCATTGAGATCCGACGTTGAAAGCGGCCTCCAGATCGACGGTCAAGACTTTGTTGCGAGCTTCCGACTGGCGGCCATCAGCACGCCTCGACTGAAAACAGCCATTGTGGCTGCGTCAACGGCCCCGGTCCTTCAGAATTCTTTTGCCGCCCGTCATGGACTCTGGCACTCGCGCCACGGCATTCAGGGACGAACAAGCGATGTCCCTGGTAAAAAACTCTTCCTGCAGTTCGGTGCCGGTCCGCAACTGGAATCCAACGTGAGCCGAATGACGTGAAGTTACGTTGGCGGCTTGTCCGCAAAATCCTGATCTGATCACCATGCATCCAGACACAGCACGATACAATTCGGGGTTGGCACCAGAGTCGCAGTCGATCTGCCAGTTTCTGGCCGAGCAGATTGATCGACAGTTCCCCGATGCCGCGAACAAGATCTGGCACGCGCATCCCGTATGGTTTCTGGATGGAAATCCGATCGTGGGATACAGCCAGCTCAAGCAGTGCGTGCGATTGCTGTTCTGGAGCGGCCAGTCCTTTGAATCCGAGGGTTTGCAACCGGAAGGCAAGTTCCAGGCCGCCGAGGCCCGTTTTACGGCGTTGGATCAAGTGAACCAGGCCAAACTCGAACGCTGGCTGAACGAGGCGCGACATGTGCAGTGGGATTACAAAAACCTGGTTCGTCGCCGGGGCAAACTGGAGCGTTTGAAATAGCCGATGGCACGACGCGACTCCACCGCTGGCCCACGGGCCTCTGAAACCGAAAGATCTCAGCGGGATTCCGCGATTCTGGCACACGGCATCGCTCGCTCGAGAAGCAGATCTGGCCCCGCCCCGGAATCGGTCGCTGACACGCGATTCGGCCTGGCGGATGGAGCCCCACCGCCGACATATCCGCCAACCGCGACGTCCGCTCCACCGCTTGTCGCCACACACGCGACTCCCTAAAATTCGGGTTTTCGCATTTCAGGTCGGTCGCACGATTCGGGTTCATTTCTGCACATGCCTCGTCGATTTATTAATTCGCTCTCCGACGGAGAGACGATCGAAGAGATCTTCTTACTGTCTGATAAACAATTGCGGGCCAATCGCAATGCTTCGACCTATCTGCTGGTCGAATTGCGAGATAAGACCGGAACCATCACCGCCCGGATGTGGAACGTGACGGAAGAAGGGGCCGCCCACGTCAACAGCGGCGATTACGTGCACGTTAAA
>JAFEBR010000098.1 GCA_018242565.1 Planctomycetota bacterium
CACAAAGGCATCGGCGGTGTCGATCGTCGGTACTCTGCCGATCGCATCATCGCCGCCCTGCAGCACCATACCCCCGATATTGTGTTTCTCCAGGAGATCGTTGAGGGGGTGCCCCGTTCGGGCAACCACCGGCAGGTGGACCTGTTTGCAGAAGCCCTGGAACTGCCGCATCGCGCTTACCAGCCCAATGTCAAACTGCGACGCGGCACCTATGGCAACGCCATTCTGAGCCGTTATCCCCTGTCCGGCGTCCATGACATCGAACTGACCATTCCCCTCAAAAAGCGGCGACGGGCCCTGGCAGCCCATTGCCAACTGGAAGGGGCGGGCGGACATTCGCACAAACTGCTGCTGATCAACGCCCACCTGGGACTGGCTGGTTTTGAGCGCAGCATTCAGATCCGCCGCATTCTCACTTCTGACGTGCTGCAATCCATACACCACCAAACCGCCGTGATCGTGGCGGGCGACATGAACGATGTCTGGCATGGCCAGGGGCGTCGTTTATTTGTCCCCGCCGGATTCACCTCGGCCACCGGCGCCGTGCGCACGTTTCCGGCGTTTCTACCCCTGCGGGCTCTCGACCGCATCTATTACCGGGGTCGTGTCGAACTGCACGCAGCCCACGCCTCACGCACGGCGGTCGCCCGGCGAGCCTCTGACCACCTGCCGCTGGTCGCGGAATTCGAAATGAAGTGACCAGGACAACCATCTGAATTTGACGGGTGACCCAAGTTTCGCGTGAATCTGATCGGTCAGTACGAAAATCGCCGCCGAACGAAATGCCGGATGCCAATCGAATCGACGTTTCGAACCTCTACTCGCCATCGTTAAGCCAGCTGTCACGGGGTCTTGTCGGAAATGGCGTCGTCCGGAATAATTAACGTGTGGTCGGGTATTTTTCGAAAAGGAACCGGACATGCCGCATTCCACGGTGACTGATAAGGGGCAAACGACAATTCCGGGCGAAGTGCTCGCGGCACTGCACATCCAAGCTGGGGATCGCCTGGAGTACACGGTCGAAGGTGATCGAGCATCGATTCGCGTGCTCACCGGTCTTTCCGCACTCAAAGGCGCGTTGCCGAGCCAACTCGGAGCGAAGTTGTCGTTCGAGCAAATACGCGAACAAGCGGCGCAAAACGCGGCGGGCTCACGTCGGAGCAAACGATGAGCCATCGGCGGCTGGTCGACACAAATTTGATCGTTCGATTCCTCGTTCAGGATCACTTACAGCATTCCGCAATTGCTGCGAAAATCTTCGATTCCTGCGCGAGAGGCGATTTAACACCGGTCAGTTTACCAACAGTTCTCGCCGAATGCGTTTTCGTCCTCGAGTCGTTCTACAAACATCCGCGGTCCGAAATCGCGAGAGTTCTTAGCGATTTGATATCAAGCCGTGGCATAGAATTGGCAGACGGTGAAACGCATCGGGATGCTCTAGCTCGCTACAGCACCAGCAAACTGCATTTCGTCGACTGCCTGATCGCCACTTCCGCTGCGACAGCCGAGATTCCTGTGGCCACGTTGGATCGTGAGTTTCGAAAATTTACAGATGTGCAAGTCAATTTGGACTGAGTCAGACTCGATTTGACTTCTTGACGCCAGAACAAAACGTAGACGCTGCACGTTGGACTCGATGTCTGGAAAGCAGATCGAGCATTACGTTCGTCGAAAACGCTGGCGCATTCTGCCAGCCTGGGTTGAATGGCACTTCAACCGTTCAATGACGGAAACAGTACCCGCACACGGTGCTGGCGAACTTGTTACGCGCGATTGTGTTTGCCCTGCCGAACTCCCGAGACTCGCCAACTTGTCCACCCGGGGACGGGAATAAGTCAGCGAACCATGCTTCGGAAACGAATCCTCACTGCCACGCCGATCTCCGAGGAAAAAAGTGTATCCAAGTCTCCGGCACAAACATGAGGAGAGGGGTTAGTGGAGAGTGTCACTAAGCCACGAGTGACCCCGTCTCGTCGAAGGATGCAGTCTCAGCTCATCCCGGCAAGCATG
>JAFEBR010000989.1 GCA_018242565.1 Planctomycetota bacterium
CTCCTGTGCATGCCTGGTCGCCGACTGTTGTCGGGTAAGCCGGATGCCGGAAATCTGCCAGTCCGGTTTGATGAGGGGAGGGGCGACCGCAATCGTGCGGTCCCTCTCCTACTCTCCTGGTTCCAAAACTCTTGAAATCTCAACGTCCGGAGTTGGGGCTGTTTCGGTGGCCGAGTTCACGAGAACCTGCTGTTGGCCCCCAAAACTCCACCCACTTTTCAGAGGCATCCACTCCGCTCAACCTTCGCCGTGGTGGCGGGGATGAACCGGACGCACCAGCAGATTCGCTCCGAGAGCCACCGCCAGCAGGGCCGACATGAAATACATCGTGGAATTGTAAACGGTCGCTGTCGGATCGACCGTGCCCGCAGGCGAGATCTCCAGCAGACGGCTGATGGTGACGGTTTTCGCCGCGATCAACTGTTCGAGGTGGCTGGCATCGACATGAAACCGCTCGGCGAACGCCGCCGGATCGATCTGCGCCGCCAGTTGCCGCATGGCCTGTGCGACCGAACGCTCGCGGAGGGAGGTCAGCGCATACGGCCCCAACAGTCCCGCCAGGCTCCAGGCCGTCAGCAGCCGACCATGAATGCCACCCACGAAACGCAGGCCGAACAGATCGGCCAGGTACGCCGGAATGGTGGCGAAGCCGCCGCCGTACATGGTGAAAATCAACATCGTCGCCAGGTAGAACAGAATCAGGGCCGTCAGGCTGGGTCCGGCACTGGCCGTCTGCGCCGTCCAGGGAATCGCCAGGTACAGCACGATCCCCGCGACAAAGAACAGCGTGTAGGTGCGCTGCCGGCCGAGATGATCTGAGACACTGGCCCAGAAAAACCGCCCGACCAGATTGGCCACGCTGGTCATCAGCACGAATCCTTCCGCGAACGAATCGACGGCGATCGCCCGCGATCTGAGCGTGTCGCCGAAAATCTCGACCATCATTGTTTTGGCGACGCTGAAGATGCCGATACCCGCCGTCACGTTAAAGCACAACACGATCCACAGCAGCCAGAACTGCGGGGTCAGCATCGCGCGACCGATCGTGACGTTCTCGGTGCTGATCATCCGCTGCACGGCCCGGCGGTCATCCGGCGGTGTCCACCCAGCCGGTTTCCAGTCCGCCGCCGGGATGCGATAAAACAACGCGGCGGTCAGCATCACCACAAAGTACACCACCCCCAGCACCACAAACGTCCCGGCGATCCCCGTACTGCCCGTGCCAGTGACATAGTAACCGGGGTCGGGTTGGCCCGGCCGCGCCAGGGCCTCGTGGGCCGTCAAAACCACCACCTCACGCAGAGCCCCGGCGACGTCCGCGAATTGGACACCGGCGGAATTCGTGGTCAGACCGACGACGGCACCCTCCGGGCCGAGGTAGTCGGGCAGGAGCGAGAACTGCTGCAGCAGAAACTTGATGACCGGGGTGCCGACCAGTGCTCCGCCGCCGAACCCCATGATCGCCATGCCCGTCGCCATGCCGCGGCGATCGGGGAACCAGCGCATCAGAGTGCTCACCGGAGAGACGTATCCTAATCCCAGCCCCAGGCCTCCGACGCCACCATAACCCAGGTAGACCAGCCACAGCTGATGTGTCTGCACTCCCCAGGCGGCGATCAGGAACCCCAGGCCCCAGCAGACCGCCGCGACGATTCCCACGGTGCGTGGCCCCACTCGCTCGATCCATTTCCCGGCCATCGCCGCCGCCAGACCCAAACAGACGATCGCGACCGTGAACGTGCGAACCACCTGGGTCAGAGTCCAGTCGTCGGCACTGCTGGCGACGACGCCCAAGGCCCGCGGCAGCGGGGTATTGAAAATGCTCCAGGCATAGACCGACCCGATACAGAGGTGAATCGCAATCGACGCGGGGGGCACCCGCCAGCGATTGAACCCCGGTTCGGCGACAATCCGCTCTTTTGAAAAAAAGCCCGGCATGCAAATTCCCAAGTGAGTGTGAACGGCGTCGGCAGGTCGCCGCGTTCTCAGGTCGTGCACCCGCGGTCACCACCCGCCACGGCAATAGGCCGGCCAGTTGCTGAACCCAAACGCCGGGGAAGCCGACGACCGGGAATCTGCAACGCCCCGGCCTGACGGATCGCCGCAAACCAGGTGACCGTGTGTCGCTGCCGTTGTAACAGTCACCCGCCAGACGGTAAAGCCGCGGCCATCACCGATCGATCGCCGGCCCCGGAACTCGCCAAACATCCGCAATCCCCCAGACCACCAACGCTCTGTTCCCGACGCGACGGCTGCGATTTTCGTCTCTGCCAACCGAGCCCCGCCCCCGGATCCCTGGCGGAAATGATTCTGATTAAGTCATTCACCCTCTTGTTTTTAAAAATCAACTGACTATAAATAAATAATAGGGAAATCTGAAAATATGGATCAACACGGCTCAAGGCACTTGTCGCCTGTGGGGCGAGGTGGCGGTCGCCGTGTGGGAATTCGGGAGGTGTGAAATTCCACCACCTGGGACGGCCAGAGAACATGGGAAACGCACCGGACAGGACGACCCGGGTTCAGGCCCAGAGATCGAGGTCCCGATGCCCCTCGGATTGGAACCGCGGATCACGGCCACTTTTGGAGCAGATCTCGATTGCATTCAGACTGCTCGTGCCCGGGTGGTCCGGAACCCACGTAAAAAATTTCGAAATCTGAAATCTTTGGGAAAAACCGAGGAATTCATGCCACGGGCAGCAGGCTGACTCGCAGCACCTGGAAGATTTCCCCGAGAAGCGATCAGCAGAAAACGAAGGGAGGACCGACTCCGACAAAAAATGAAAAATTGGAATTCTTTGAGGAAACGTGGGCAAAA
>JAFEBR010000990.1 GCA_018242565.1 Planctomycetota bacterium
AGCTCATGCGCGACTTCGACTACGAGGCCCCAGCATCGGTTGCCGAGGCGGTCAAGCTTCTTTCACAGCATAACGGTTCGGCCCGTCCGCTCGCCGGGGGAACCGATCTGATCGACCAGATCCGACTGGGGCGACATACGCCGCAGGTCGTGATCGACATCAAGAAGATTCCCGAGTTGTCGCAGGTGGAACTGTCGGCGACGGGATTGCGACTGGGGGCCGCCGTTCCCTGTTTCCGCGTCTATGGCTGCAGCACCCTGTCATCGACGTATGCGGCTTTGGCCGACAGCGCCCGGATCATCGGCGGCATTCAGATTCAAAGCCGCGCCAGCATCGGCGGCAACCTGTGCAACTCGGGTCCCGCGGCCGACTCGATTCCCTCGCTGATCGCTTTGGGCGCCGTGGCGGTGATCGCCGGCCCCAAGGGACAACGCGAAGTCCCCGTCGAAAACTTCTGCACCGGCCCCGGCAAGAACGTGCTGGCCGCGGGCGAGTTCCTGGTGGAGTTGAAATTCCCGGCCCGCCCGGCCAACAGCGGCTCGCACTACCGGCGGTTCATTCCGCGGAATGAAATGGATATCGCCGTCGTGGGGGTGGGTGCCTCGGTCGTGCTCGACGCCAGTGGCGAGAAATTCGTCTCGGCCCGCGTGGGCCTGGGGGCCGTCGGTCCCACACCGATTTATGCCACCGACGTGGGGGCCGCACTGGCCGGTCAACCGGTCAACGACGCGACGCTCAACAAAGCTGCCGAAGTTGCCCGGGCAACCGCCAAACCGATCGACGATATGCGCGGCACCAAAGAGTTCCGCATGCACATTACCGGTGTGTTGACCCGGCGCGTTCTGGAAGAAGCGGTGAAACGGGCCAAGGGATAAGCGTGTCCCCGGACCGACGGCGCTGGCCGTCCCCCCCCTGTTCCGTCCTCTATGCTGTCTTACGAATACACTCGAACATTGCAAATCCCCTCTGGGAGTTGATTCATGGCTAAGAAACGCGTCGTCACCACGACAATTAATGGACGACCCACCGAATTTCTGTGCGAACCCCGGCAGACTCTGCTGGAAGTGTTGCGCGACTCGCTCGACATGACCGGGTCGAAAGAAGGCTGCTCGAACGGCAACTGTGGCGCCTGCACCGTGCTGATGAATGGTCGGCCGGTTGTCAGTTGCCTGGTGCTGGCCGTCGAAACCGAAGGGGCCGCGATCGAAACGATCGAAGGGGTCGCCTCGGCGGACGGACTCGATCCGATCCAGCAGGCTTTCCTCGAAAACGCCGCACTGCAGTGTGGTATCTGCACGCCCGGCTTCATC
Source organism: Planctomycetota bacterium (assembly GCA_018242565.1). Taxonomy (GTDB): domain Bacteria; phylum Planctomycetota; class Planctomycetia; order Planctomycetales; family Planctomycetaceae; genus JACQFH01. The sequence goes on from JAFEBR010000990.1 coordinate 1,311, forward strand.
ATGTCGGCCAAGGCGCTGTTGGCGGAAAACAGCGACCCAACCGAGCATGACGTCCGGTTTTACACCGCCGGCAACCTGTGCCGCTGCACTGGCTACGACAAGATCGTCCGCGCCGTCCTCGACGCCGCGAAACAGCGGAACGCCCAGAAGTCCACGGCCCAGAGCTGAGGTCCGGGCGATTCCAACCCGAATCGCCCCTCGTCCGTTCTAAGCCCCACCGAACATTCTCGCAGATTCTTTCAAAACGGGAGCCCTGCATGTCCACGATTCAGCAAACTCCGGCCCAGTCGGGCGACGGCAAGAAGTATAAAGTTATTGGTACGCGTCCGGTTCGTCACGACGGTGTCGATAAAGTGACCGGTCGCGCGAAATACGGCGCCGACATTCACCCTTCGGGAATGCTGTACGGTCTCGTGATCCGCAGTCCCCACGCCCACGCGAAGATCAAGTCGATCGACGCGTCGCAGGCGCTGGCGCTGCCGGGTGTCCGCGCGGTCGTCACTCACAAAGACCTGTGCGATCCGGGAGACCGGATCATTGAACTCGGTGAAGGTGCCGTGAATCTGCGCCACCTCAGCAACAACATTCTGGCCGCCGACAAGGTCTTTTACCGCGGCCACGCCGTGGCTGCAGTGGCCGCCGATACGATTCACCTCGCCGAGCAGGCCGCCGCACTGATCAAAGTCAATTACGAAGTCCTGCCGGCCGTGCTCGATGTCGAAGAGGCCATGAAGCCCGGTGCGCCGCTGTTGCACGATGATGTCTTCACTGACGAACTGGGGCAGACGGCCAAGACCGCCAGCAACGTCGCCAAGCACTTCCGCTTCGAAAAGGGAGACCTGGCCAAGGGCTTCGCC
>JAFEBR010000991.1 GCA_018242565.1 Planctomycetota bacterium
CCCGGGTGGGCCTCCAGAGCCTCGGGCAGCGACATGTCGGCGGCCAGCAACTGTGCCAGGCCCAGCAACTTGCGACGCCACCCCCCCGATGCATCCGCGGCGATCGCCTGCAGGTACAACTCCAGCGAAAACTGCCGTTCCAGTCCGATCGCCAGCGACCACAGCAATGTGGCCTCGCGCGCGGCCTGATTTCGAGCCGCCGCCGCTGACCAGAGCGGAATCAACAGTAAACTGAACAACCTTTGCATAAAACTCTCAACACACAGTCAGTGCCCGCACAGACTGCAATCGGGCACAATTCACGACAACTTTTGCATCAATTCCAACAGCGGGAAAAACAGCAGGACGACGACAATTCCGATCGTAGCTGCCACGAACACCAGTAGAACGGGTGGCAAGATCGCCGCCAGCAGCATCAAGAGGGCCCGCACCCGGCCGGCATATAGATCAGCCATCGAGCGCAACAGGTCAGGCAGATTCTCTCGCTGTTCTTGCCAGGTCAGTGCCTGACAGAAACTCTTGGGCAGTCGGCGACACAACCCGATTGACTCCTGCAGGGAACGCCCCGCGTTCAATTCCGCGGCCAGTTCGCGACATTCCTCGGCGAGTTCTGCGTCTCCGGAACCATCCCCCGCCAACAACAGCGCCTCGGGCAGCGGAATCCGCGCTTCGATCAACGCCGACAACAATGGCGAAAATCGGGCGAACGCCGACCAGCGGAAAACCCGTCCCAGGAATGGCAAATTGCAGACCAGACGTCGTCGCATGATGCGATCCAGCACAGCAAACAACACAAACGCCGTGGTAGCGCTGAACAACGTAACGGCGATACCAATCCACAGACTCTGCAGTCGCAGAAAGGCACCAAATTTCAATAACGCCGACGTGAATAGATTCAACTGCATTCCAAAACCGGCGAACAGCTCTTCGAACTGCGGCATCACCCGGAACACCAGCACAAAAAACAACGGTCCCAGCGCCGCCAGCAGCAGCAGTGGATATGCCATTGCCATCCACCAGGTCTGCCGTAACTCGGCGGTTGCCTGCGACCCGGCGATGAAGTTGTCCAGGATTTCGGGAGTGCGGCCCGAGCGTTGCCCGGCGCGAATCAACGCCGGAAGATAGGCACCCGTGCGGCAGTCGCGCAAAACGGTCTCCAGGTCTTGACCTGATTCGAGTCGGGCGACGATGTCTCTCAGGGCGTCACTCACATTCGACGCAGGAAACTCCTCCGCGATCGCCGCCAACCCCGTTTCGAGGGGTGCTCCAGCCGAGATGATCTCGGAAATGTGCCCACTGATTTCCCGTGTGTCGGCGGCACTCAAACTGTGTCGACCGAGCGCCCCCTCGTCGAATGCCCGAATCGCCGGTAACTCGCGGACCGCTTCAATGCGCAGTCCGCGAGCCGTCAATTGCGCCACGACGGCGTCCGGGTCGGTGGCTTCAATTTCGCCACTGACGCGGCGTCCCTGGGCATCCAGAGCCTGATAACTGTAGGTGCGCATTACGGAGTCCCCAGATCCATCCAGAACTGGGCCAACGAGCCGAACAGAGTAAACGCATAAACCACCGTCACGGTTCCGCCAATGGCGATCGCCGCCACAATGGGAAAGATCGTCCGAAACCAACGGCTTAACGTGAGCGCCTGTCGGCGATAAATCGCCGCCGCGTGTCGCAGCAATCGCGGCAGTTCCGATTGGCGTTGTCCGGCGGCGAGCACCCAGAACAGAAAGGGCGGCCACCCCGCCTTGCGTCCCCAGTAGGCATCAAGGAGCTGTCCCCGCTCGAGCGCATCAGCCAATTCCAGGCTGGCCCCTTCCAGTCGCGGATCGGCACTCGCCCCTCCCACCAGTCGCAAACCTTCAGGCAGCGGTACCTGGTGCTCGACCAGCAGCGCCAGCAGATCAGAAAAATTCGCGTGCCGAAAATACAAACTGATCGTACCGACATAAGGAAACCAGGCCAAAGGCTGCGTCAACCCGCGGAACGCCAACACCTGGGCGCCACCCGAGGCCACCCACCAGACGATCAATCCCAGAAACAGCAGTGGACACACCCACCACCAGTTGGACAGCCCCTGGGCCACGTCCGCTGTCAACTGCAGCATCCAGGGTACGGGAATCCGAAAGATCTCGTACGTTTCACGAAAGCGTTCGACGACGTGTGCAACAAAGCAGACGAAGAGCACGTACGCCAGCAGCGTGACGATCAGCGGATACATCATGGCCAGCACCACCTGCCGGCGCAATTCAATCATCTCGCGGGCATAGCCCGATACTGCTTCGAGTGCCGCGGGCAGTCGACCAGCCCGGAGTCCCGCCGAAACCACCTGCCGATACACGACGGGCAACTTCTCGGCTTCGAGCGCTTCGGCCAGCGAGGCCCCCTGTTGTAACCGCCCCGCCAGTGCCCCGGTGATTTCCTGCAGCGCGCCGGCAGAATCGTGCTGCATTTCACGCAGCCCGAGTTCCAGGGGCATGCCCCCTTTGACGAGCGCGGCAATCTCGTCATTCAGCGCGGCCAGTTGTTCGATGGAAATCGTAGACATGTGCAGACAACAGACTCTAGGAAATCACAACTCAAATGGGAATTGCCACAGCCAGGTGTCCGGCTCCGTTCACCTGAAACAGCAGAGTTCATGCATTCATTCCGGTTGGGATCAGCCGGGCCGTCACGACGGAATGCCCAGCACGCGGCGGACTTCCGCCGGGCTGGTCCAGCCTGCCGCCACGGCATCGCAGGCGCGCTGCTGCTGGGTGATCATCCCGGCCTCGACGGCCAGCCGTTCCAGCTCCCGCGCTTCGGTGCGCGAAAGAATGGCACGCCCGACATCACCCGGTTGCGGCAACAGCATTTCCGTTAACACAAATCGCCCCCGGTAACCGGTTCCACCACATTCTTCACACCCCACGGGGACGCGCACCACACCGACCGGCAATCCCATCCGAGATTCATCATCAGCCGCCGTCCGGGCACAGCCGCACAACCGTCGCAACAACCGCTGACACAGAATCGCCCGCACGCTCGAACGCAACAGGTAAGGTTCAATGCCCATATCCGACAGGCGATTCACCGCCTGGGTGGCACTGCCGGCGTGAAACGTCGTCAGAACCAGGTGTCCCGTCAGGCTGGCTTGAAACACCGTTTCCGCTGTGTGACGGTCGCGGATTTCTCCCACCATGATCACCTCGGGATCCTGCCGCAGCAGCGACCGCAAACCACTCGCCATGTCAAACCCCGCTGCCGGGTTCACCTGCGATTGCGAAACCCCGGGTACAACCACTTCAATGGGGTCCTCCAGAGAAACCAGACTGCGGCCTCCCAGATTTTTGTCTGCTAAATCGCGCAGCGCGGCATAAATCGTCGTCGTTTTCCCTCCCCCGGCCGGTCCGGTGACGAGAATCACCCCACCGGTTTCCTCGAGCTGCCCCTGCAGCACCTCCAGAATATCGGGTGGCAGGCCCAGTTCCGACAAACGGCGGTATTTTCCCGCCCCGGCAAACAGGCGGATCACCACTTTTTCGCCAAACAGGGTGGGAAACGTCGTGACCCGGACTTCTTCGGTGCTGTCCGACGCCGACCCGTGCAACCGCCCTTCCTGCGGCACATCGCTGCGGTACGTCAGCAACTGCGACAAGACTTTCAAACGCGCAACAATTCGCGGTGCGATGTTCCCCGGGAACTCGGCGATCCGCACCAGCACTCCGTCAATGCGCCAGCGCATCTCCATCTGGTCGGCGCCGGGAATGAGATGCACGTCGGTGGCGCGGGCATTTCGGGCGGCAGCCAGAATGCCCGAGACGAGCTGCGGCACGTAGTTCTGGTCGTTGGCGTTAAGACGAGGGAGTTCGCGCTGAAACTGCTCCGACAATAACTCCATCCCGGGCTCCGTCGAGAATGACGCGACTACATCGGCTTGTGGCGGGAGAATAGATCCTGCCGCGAACGCAACAGCCGTTCGACGCCCGTCACCTCGTCCTCCACATTCTGGCTGGCCCAGCGGTAGAGATTGCCTTGCCCCCCGGTCAGTGGAGAAACGGGAACATCCAGGCCCGTGGCGACCGTAGCCACTCGCGTACGCGCCGGGCCGGCCCCCGGGTTCCGCCAGGAAATCCACGACAGCAGGGCGAACACGCTCAACGAACCGGCCACCAGACGCCGACTGTTCCGCCGCGACTCTTGCGCTTCGACCACCGCCGTCAGCACACGCGAGCGCAAACCCGCCGAGAGCACAGGCAATGGCGCGACCTGCGACAGGATCTCTTCAGAATGGGCCGCTTCATCACGCATAACGTCCCTCGACCGCTAACGGCTGCAGGTACTGCGTCAATTTCTGCAACGCGTACCGATATCGGCTCGCCGCCGTGTTGGGCGACTCCCCCAGCACGTCAGCAATCTCCGCAAATGTCATCCCTTCCCACACTTTGAGCACAACCACTTCCGACTGCGACGGCGGCAACTTTTCCAGCGCCAGCCGCACCAGTTGAACCGCTTCAAAATCAGGGATCGCCTCTTCACGCCAAGTTTCTGCGACCATCTCGAGCCAGTCTTCGGCTCGTTTCTTCTGAGCAATCTTGATCGCTTCGTTGCGGACGATTCGCAATAAATACGCCCAGGGATGCTGGGCTTCAACCAACCCCCGCGGGTAAAGTGCCAGTCGCACGAAGGCCGCCTGCAACGCATCTTCGGCGTCGTGCTGATTCCGGGTGAGGGCCTGGGCGAAACGGACCGACCGCGGGGCGACCAGATCGAACAGGTCAGCCAGCGCAGCCACACCCCGCTGCGCCATTTCTACGGCGCATTGCTTCACCCGGGCGGGAAAGGGCACGTCAGCGAAGTTAGGCAAGAGAGCTCTCGCAGGCAAATGTCCAGGAACACATTACAAGATGCCCGTCCCGACGGTTTTTGTCTACAGGGAGTCTCGAATTTTACGGATTTTGTCTAAGTTCTTCGGCGGCCCTGCCCAACAGTACGCCGAACCAACCGCTTCGCACCACGCGAATCGCCATTAACTTCGACAGAGATTGAGTTTACGACATGGCATGCAAACCCTGACGATTCACCGGCAGCCGGCAAAAAAGCGACCCATCTCAAGCGCAGGCCCAGATTCGCCACAGATTTGGCCCCGACGCACGATCAGCCCGGGGAAAAAAAGTCGGCCGTCCCCCGGTCTAAGGACGGCCGCCGGGCACCGCTTCGGCCGCGGCGTCTCGTAAAATGATTTTTGTCTGTTCGATCGTCGCGGACGTCGCCGGATAAAAAGGCAGAGGCAGGTCGGTACGAGGAAGATCCATGCGCACAAACTCAAAGTCGCTTTGGTGGTGTTTCAACGCGAAGACATAGGCCGTTTCAGGCTTCAGATCTTGCGCGTCAGCCAGATCAATCACTCGCAGCGTGTCCCCGGCGGCGACTTCTCCCTTAAAGACCCGGTCGACCTGAATGCGGTTGGACTGGCCATCAACCCGACGCCCCACCACCACCACGTCCGCCTTCTGGATCGGTGCCGGCCCCACGACCGAACGGCCCGCCGTAAACAGGTCGAGCAGCAACAACAGGACAGACCACCCAACTGCCAGGAGGACTGCCAACCACAATAACCGACGGCTTGCCGGTTGGGTGGCCACTGACACCGCAGGGACCGGGGGCTCTGCTCCCCGTCGCCCGTTAGCGTGTGAAGGCACGGCTGACATCGATTTCGTACTGGTCTTCCAGTGCGGTTTTGAAATCGTATACGTCGAAGAAATCCGAAAGCTGATCCCGATCGGTCTTGCTCATGGCACCCCGCTTGATCAGGTCAAACACAACCCGCCCGACATCATCAGTCGAATGAATCGACCAGCAGCGGAATACGGTGCGAGCCAGGTATCCAAATCGTTCGAGCGCCAGCTCACGCAAGCTTTCCAGCAGTTCCGGCCCCGAAATGTGAGCCGTCGACTCGCCATATTCTTCACTCGTATCGCGCTCCAGCCGGGTTTGCGCGCGATTCAACGCTTCCATCAGAAACGGCACCACACTGCGGTGATACCGGACCGGGGCTGGGGATTTTTGCTGCTGAGTTTTCTGCGACGTACTCATGGCTTTTCAAATCGTCTCGAGGCGACGGTAGTTCTCGTCAGTGTCTTCAATTCCATTCGTACCCGATGCGGGGCGGTTTCGCAAGACGCGCCGCGTTTCCGTTCAATCGTTCGATTTCTTCCCTTTACTGACAACCGTCAGCACATCGGCCAGGTCGGCCATCATCTGCCGATTGTCCTCGTACTGCACCAGCAGTTTTCTCGCGAGGATCTCTTGCCCGACCACCTTGCCCTGCCCGACCCGGGTGACCACGACCGCACCGACATTCGGCAACTCACGCCGGTATTCTTCGTACGTATCGTACTCATACCGCAGGCAGCATTTCAGACGCCCGCACCTCCCGGAGATTTTCGTCGGGTCGAGCGTCGCCTTCTGCAGCTTGGCCATTTTCATCGAGACGGGAGGCATTTCACGCAAATGCGTGTTACAGCAGACCGGCTGACCGCAATCGCCATAATCCGCCAGCAGTTTCGCCTCGTCGCGGACCCCGATCTGCCGCATTTCAATCCGCATGCGGAATCGCGCCGCCAGCGCTTTGACCAGTTCGCGAAAATCGACCCGGTTTTCCGACAGGTAATAAAACAGTAATCGCTCACCGCCAAACAGATGCTCAACATCGACCAGTTGCATCGGCAGTTTGTGCTCGGCGATCAATTCCTGGCACCCCAGAAACTCCTCGCGTTCTTTGACCCGTAATTCGTCAAGTTTCTGCCGATCCTGCTCGGTGGTCTCGCGCAGAATCGTCCCTTTCGACTCGGTTGACCCCAGATAGTCCCGGGTCCGATCGCTGGCCACCGTCAGAACTTCGCCGACTTCCACACCCCGGTCCGTGCGCAACACGACCTGCGAGTTCCGCGAGTAACTGTCGCGCCCCTTGCAACCGAATTCGCCGACAAAACGCGTCGCTCCGTAACGAACGACGAACCTGGATTCCATAGTCTCAGCCCCGCCTGAAAGCTGTGCTGCCTGAACGGTCGATGGTCACGTGTCACCCCGAAAGCATCTGCCCACTGCCTCCCGTCGATGCACGGGACACACAGCGCCCTCGGTCAGTCTGGGCCCAGCCTCCACGACGACTTGCACCGGGAGCGGGCCGTTTTATTATAACGGGCACGCTGCACTAAGCGTTACTCACTCGCCAGATTCGTCCCTCGGAAACTGTCATGAAACCGCACCGCCGGATGTCCTGGCATGAGTTCTGCGATGCGGTCGAAGAAGCGGTCTCCTCGCTTCCTCCCCCTTTTCAACCCTACCTCGAAAACGTCGCCGTCGATGTCGCCGATGAACCCTCTGCCCAGGATTACGCCGTTCTGTCTGAACGCGGCGTGGCCGCCGAGGGACTTCTGCTGGGATTGTTCATTGGCGTCCCCCTGACCAAACAGTCCTGGGGAGACCGGAGTCCCAACCTCATCAAGATTTTTCGTCGGCCCCTCGAACAGGTCTGCCACACCCGGCGACAACTCTTACGGCAGATCCGCGCTACGGTCATTCACGAATTCGCGCACCATTTCGGTTTCAGCGAAGAACAACTCGAGGCCTTTGAAGCCGCCCAGCGAGATCTCGATAAGCGCGAACACGGCGGGGAAGAGTGACCGCCGATTGGCCAAACCTGCCACGCGGAATCTGCCTTGTCTGCCGAATCCTGGGTCGCGACTTTCGAAAACCGACGGCCAATTGGCGCAGAGCAACCGCGCAATTTGCCAGCAGTGGTGAGCCCGAAAAAAAAGAAAGTGGAGACGACCGGGATCGAACCGGCGACCTCCGCGTTGCAAACGCGGCGCTCTCCCAATTGAGCTACGTCCCCAGAATGCGTGTTCGATGTGCCACGGGGCCGGTCGGTCGTCGTGGGCATTGTCGAAGTTTGAATGGGCGCACATGGATTCGAACCATGGACCTCAGCCTTATCAGGGCTGCGCTCTGAACCAACTGAGCTATGCGCCCGGTAACGCCTCACTCCAAACCACTGGAGCCAGAGACGAACGCGGGGAGGTGGTCCCCTTCAGGGCTTGCTATTGTGGCGACTTTTTCCGGGATTGTCCAGCGTCTACTTCCCTGGAAAATCAAAGCCTGGCGGAATTACGGCCACCCCCGCCCTCACCACCAGTCCTCTCGCCACAAACACATATTAAAAAGAGACTTACGACACACCCCTCTCGTTTTTTCCAGTCGCTATCGCCAACTCATTCGCCAGACGTGTTAAAAGAGAGCCTGTAGCGGTCTACCCCCCACCACCCGTTGCCGACGGCCGGCAAGATCCACCACCTCAGTGTCGCTGTCGTAACCCAGCGCATGATAAATCGTGGCCACAAAGTCGCTCACATGCACCGGACTGTCTTTGGGATCCCCCGCGAGATTGTCGCTCTTGCCATACACCTGGCCTCCCCGCACCCCTCCCCCTGCCAGTACGGTGGAATACACGCGGCCCCAATGATCGCGCCCGGAAGGATTGTTGCCATTCATTAAGGGAGTCCGGCCAAATTCCCCCGTCCACGCTACCAACGTCGAATCGAGCAGGCCCCGATCCGCCAGGTCATCGAGTAAGGCCGCAAACGCCCGATTGAGGGGCGGCAGCAACCAGTCGCGCGTGTGTTCCAAGTGGCTGGAATGCGTGTCCCAACCGCCGAAAATCACCGTGACCAGAGTGACCCCGGCTTCCACCAGTCGACGGGCGGTCAAACAACTGCGTCCCAGGCGATCGTCGCCATACCGGGCCCGCAACGAAGCCGGTTCGTCATCGATCGAGAACGCCTTCCAGGTCGAACGGGTCCCCAGCACATCCAAAGCCTGCGTCCGATAACGACCCCAGTCGCGCGCCAGCCGGGTTCCGTCTCCAAACGCCGGTTGCTCCAGCCGCGACTGCAGATCCAGCCGCTTCCCCAATCGCTCGCGGCTGATCTCTTCTCGCAACTGGAAACTCGATGGCAGAGTTCCCGGCAGGCTGGCTTCCCCCTGGGCCGGCAGGTTGTTGAAGTCCACATTGAGCTTCAAGTACCCATAGTCCATCACCAGCGGGTCATATACCTTGCCCAGAAAACCGGCGTGTTGGCCGGCCCATTCCCGCCCGGGACCATCCTGGGTGATCCACATCGGCATCTGCACTGACACCGGTAGACCGCCCCGCCCTTCGCGCAACTGGTTGAGCACCGCCCCGATCGCCGGATGATCCCGCCGATCCATGAACGGTTCCCCTTCGCGCGGAAAGTTGGCCCAGCCCGTCAGGTTGTAATGCACCCCGGCACCGTGAAATAACGCGTTCCCCCCATGGTGGACCGAACGAATGATCGAAAACCGATCGGCCTGCCGGGCCAGCTCAGGCAGCAGTTCGCAGATTTCGATCCCGGGCACATTGGTGGCAATCGGCTTAAACAGGCTGCGGGCCGTCCCGGGCGCCTCGGGCTTCATGTCGAACGTTTCCTGCTGCGGGGCGCCACCCAGCATATACAGCAGAATGCACGACTTGGCCGCACCGAAGCCACCGGCCGGATCCCGGGCCGGGGCCGCCTCTGCCGCGCGGCTGGCCAGCATATCGGGCAACGTCAACCCCAGCCCCGCCAGCGCTCCCGACTGGAGAAACGTCCGCCGGGCGAGCGGCGTGGCCGCATGCAGAGGAGAGAGATTCATGTCACGCTCACTGCCCAGTTATGGTTTCAGGGGAAATAACGTCGCCACCGCCAGCGAAATTTCGGGAAACGCCAGCGGTTGGATTTCGTCACCCGCCTTGAACACCTGATGCTCGCGGTACTTTCCCTGTTCGGGTTGTCTAAAGACTTCGACGCATTTGTCGGGAATATTCACAACCCAATAATCGACGACTCCCCCGGACGCGTACAGGCTCGCTTTTTCGCCGCAGTCGTATTCCAGGCTGCTGTCGGCGATTTCGACGATCAGGAAGACGTCGGCCGATGTCGGGCGAACGGTGAGATAGTCTTTTTTTACAAGCCACAAGACATCCGGCTCGGGCACACTTTCCAGTCCGCTAATCTCCAGTGCTGCCTGAAAGCGGGTTGTTGCTCGATGGATTGACGCATTCCGATAACTCCAGTCGGTCAGGGCTTCCATCAGCCAATCATGCACCGGTCCGATCGGGGTCATGGGACGCAATTCTCCATGAATGAACTCGCTTCGCGGCGATTCACCGGTGGAATCGAAGTGGCCTGACGCGATCAGTCGATCGTAATCGGCAATCGTCATTCGTGTGATCGTGGACATCTTCAGGGCCTCGTTTTCATTTCGCCGGAAACAACAAGGCAACCGGACAATTGACGGCGGGAAACGCCAGCGGCCGGATTTCGTCACCCGCCTTGAACACCTGATGCTCGCGGTACTTTCCCTGTTCGGGTTGTCTGAAGACTTCGACGCATTTGTCGGGAATATTCACAACCCAATAATCGGCGACTCCCCCGGACGCGTACAGGTTCGCTTTTTCGCCACAGTCGCAGGCCAGGCTGAAATCGGCGACTTCAATGATCAGTAAAACATCTTGAGACGCCGGACGTTGGTTTCGAAAATCCCCTTGTCTGATCCAAATGACATCCGGTTCAGGAACTGATCCCGATTCGTGAAACGCCACGCATCCCTGAATTCGGATGGCAACCAGGTCCTCCGAAGTCGTCCGGCAACTCCAGCGGTTGAGTCGTTCCACCAGCCAGTCGTGAATCGGTCCGATCGGGCTCATGGGGCGCAATTCTCCTTCGATGAGCTCGGTCCGTTCGATTCCCGTCGGCGTATCGAAATGGCCTGACGCGATCAGTCGATCGTATTCGGCAATCGTCATTCGTGTGATCGTGGACAACTTCAGGACCTCGTTTTCATTTCGCCAGAAACAACGGGGCAACCGGAAAATTGACGGCGGGAAACGCCAGCGGTTGGATTTCGTCGCCGGGCTTAAAACACTCGTGGCTCCGGTATTCACCGTCGCGGGGTTGTCTGAAGACCTCAACGCAACGGTCGGGAATATTCACGACCCAGTAATCCACGATGCCGCCCGTGGCAAACAGGCGAGCTTTGGTGCCACGATCGTAATCGAGGCTGGAGTCGGCGACTTCAATAATGCCCAACACGGCCGCGGGTTGTGGTCGACCACTGCTGTAGTCGTCACGTTTCACCCAGGCAATGTCTGGCTGCGGAGCGCTGTCCAGCGATGGAATCCCGATGGAATTCTGAATGCGAACGCGAACGAGATCGCGTGGAAGATTCGTAAGGCTCCATTCGGTAAGCAGATCGACCAGATTCTCGTGTGACGGCCCGATCGGACTCATGGTCAGAATTTCCCCCTCGATCAATTCCAATCGCGGGCGCACCGACTCACCTTCGAAGTCGCCTTTGGCAATCATGCGATCGTAATCAGCGATTGTAATGCGCGTCATCGTGGACATAACTTGATCCTCGAACTCAAATCGCGGGAAACAGCAATTTCACCGGCAGTGAAATCTCTGAATCAAGGAGCGGATGAACTTCTGCGCCCGTTTTGAACACCTGACGGCTGTGATACGTCCCATTGACCGGTTCGCGAAAAACCTCGACGCACTTGTCCGGGATGTTCACCACCCAATAGTCGGCAATACCGGCACTGGCGTAGAGGTTCGCTTTCTCGCCGCAGTCGTAGGCCAGGCTGGAGTCGGCGACTTCGATCAGCAGCAGGACGTCTTGCGGCGACGGTTGCTCCGACCCATAGTCCTTTCGGACGAGCCAGGCGACGTCCGGCTGAGGGGCACTTTCGAGTTGACGAATCCAGAACGAGCTTTGGATCCACACATGCGGCTTCTCCGCCGGTCGATTTTCGAAGCTCCATTCGGTGAGCAGTGTCACCAGCATCTGGTGCGGAGGCTTAGTCGGACTCATCTCGCGAACTTCTCCGTCAATCAGTTCCACGCGCCGCCTGAGTCCCTGTTCAAACGCACCTGCCGCAGTCAATCGACCGTAGTCGTCCAGCGTCATTTGCGTTGCGATGCTCATGTCCCCCATCCCTTCCTACTTGGAGTGTATCGCCTCTTCATCCCGCACCGTATCTGGCGCCGTAAACTTAAAGTTCCGCGACTGTCGGAAGAATTCGAGCGGGTTGTCGTACACGATCTTTTTGATCTTCGAATCGGGATGACCCCGGCGACGCATCTCCATCACGAAATCGGGCACAGCCAACGGGTTCGACGGACCCCAGTCTCCCGCCGAGTTCACCATGATCCGCTCGTCGCCATACATCTCGATGATGTCCGCCGCGCGGGCCGGCGTACACTTCGTCAGCGGATACAGCGTCATCGCGCACCAGAAGCCGTGATCCTTCGCGACACGCACCGTGTGTTCTTCGACGTGGTCGATCAGCACCCGTTCGGGCTCGACCCGCTTATCTTCCAACAGCATGTCCACGATCATTTTCGTCCCCTTGAACTTGTCCTTCAGGTGGGGCGTGTGGATCAGGATCAGTTCCCGGGTCTTCATCGCCAGATCCACCTGCTCGCGGAAGATCGTCGATTCGTTCATGGTGTTTTTGTTCAGGCCGATTTCGCCGATGCCCAGCACGTTGGGCTTATCGAGAAACTCGGGAATCAGCGAAATCACTTCCCGCGACAGGGGAATGTTCTCGGCTTCCTTGGCGTTGATGCACAGCCACGTGTAGTGCTGAATGCCGCACGCCGCGGCCCGCGTGGGTTCGAACTCTGTGAGTTGCCGAAAATAATCGCGGAAGCTCTCGGCACTGCCGCGATCGAACCCGGCCCAGAAGGCGGGCTCGCTGATCGCTACGCAGCCCATCCGGGCCATCCGCTCGTAGTCGTCGGTGACGCGAGAAATCATGTGGACATGAGGGTCAATGTAGTACATGGTGCATCCTCAGCTTCTAATTCAATCCTGGCCGTATTCCCGCACTCGCCATATTGTCATCGCGAACGATTAAGGCCTCCAGTGCGGTGAAATCGGCGGGTTCGTAAATCGGGTTACCTGTTGTCGAGAGGACGACTGTCTCCCAGGTTTGGGTGCTTGCGTTGTAAAAAGTATTCCAACCTTCTGGACGGTACACAAACAGCAAATCCCAGGACTTCTGGGACGTAGAGCCTTCCGGCCCCATGAGCAGGAGCGTTTCCGGGGCTTTGCCTTCGAATTCGTGGGCATTCACTTTTCCGGTCAGCAGTCGAATTGTTTCGAGCGCTTCAGCGGCTCGGGAGCCACCCGGAATCTTGACGGCGAAAACCGCTGCTGACGGAAACCGCCGCTTAATCTCCGCGAAAGGATGCAGACTAGGTCCCGGATAAACATAGACTTCTTCCATTGGAGTCCCGCCCAGAGAGGCGCGACGTGAACGGGTGGCAGTCCGACCGGGGTAACGCAGCAGTAACTCCTGCAGTCCTTTGGTGAACGGATGATTCGCGCCGATCAACTTGATTTCGGAATCGCTGATCCAGAATCCTTCAATCGATCGGCGTGCTCGATTGACTTCTCGATATGCTGCCGCTGGCCCGCCTTCATCGACTAGTGGACTGGCAATGTAGAGCGTCCACGGCGACTCTTCGTCATCGCTTTCGGGTTTTACCCAGGCCGCGACGAGAACGGGAAAATGAGAGTCAGGTTGAGCAAGACGGTCCAACAGTCGCTGACCATCGTCAATCTGGTTTTCTACCAATGTGATCGTATCCATCGTAGCATTCCATCGGGATTATGAGTCACAGCGTCATACAGCGCTCGTGCTTCAGCTTCCGTCTTTTCTTCCTAACGGGCCGCTTCAAACCAGTCCTTGATCACACTCCAAAAATTCTGCAATGCCGGATTCGCTCCGCGTGCAACGCCAAATTCAGCCTTCAGTCCTGCAAGGTCGACAAGTTTATCGAGATCGTGCGTCCAGCAGTCTGCCAACCTCTTGAGATATCCCGCCTCGCCAAAGATTGCCGCCGATTCACCTAAATGCCGCAGCAGACACGCCTTGAGGCCGCATTCAATTGTGTAACCGCAAAAATAATACGCCCCAGACCAGCGCTCTTGTACCAGCAGAGATTTCGCATCGCGGAGCCGGGAGAAGGCGATTTTTTTCAGTTGCGTGCGATCCACAACGCCGATCTCCTGGACGCAATCGCCGTCAATTTCCCTCTCAGCGTATCACATCCGAGAAGTGTCAGCGACATGAGTTGATTCGAGACGATCTCCCCCCGCCAGAGTCGGGAATCAGTTTTTGCGACTCCAGTTGGGAACATACGCATCGCTGAACAGCATTTGAATCTGCTCAGCCCGGTCGGTTCCCCCCTGCCCCAGGATTTCGAGGCCCCGCAGCAGTTGCGCCATGCGCGGGTCGGCCTCGGCAGTCCCCGCCCCTTCCGACCGGCTGATGCGATCGAGCGAGGCGGCGATATCGAGCAGCTTGCAACGAACTTCCAGGTAAACGCGATCCAAAACGGCGGGAGCGGTCAGCGGTGCAGACATGGCAGGATTTCTCAATCGGAAAGTCGACGTACCAGGCGGGTGACCGATCCAACAATCGCCAGCGTCTCGGAGGCTCGCTCAGCCTGGTCGGAACCAGTAATGGTCCCGGCACCCGCCTGCGCCTGCACAGATCAGTCATGTCTGTTCAGTTTCCCGGGTCCAGCAGGGGAAATCAAGCAGAACTCGAACTTGGCCCCCGTTTCCTCTATCCTCATTTTCCGGTCAGTGAGGATTTTTTCCGCGGGAGCAGGTTATGCAGAACCGAAGTTCAAATCGGATTGTACTCGTCCTGGGGATCTGCCTGGGTTTTCTACCCACCCGCCCGGCCTGTTCGCAGAATGCGACGGCACAACCCGTGGCGTCGGGCATCGACCAGCGCGTTCCCTGGACCACCTCGCGTGTCGTCGGGACGCCTGATCCGCCATTGCCACTCCGGGCCGTCCGGGCGTTCCCCAAGCTGACATTCGATCATCCGCTGTACATTCTGGCGGAACCGGGCCCGGGAAAAAGCCAGACCGCTTCCCGCCCCGAACGCCTGTTCGTTGTCGAACAGCATGGAATCATCCGCAGCTTTCTGAACGACCCGGCGGTTGAGACCTCCGACGTCTTTTTGAAGCTCAGAGATTACGATACGTACGGCATGACGTTCCATCCCCGGTACGCTGAGAATCGTTACGTCTACGTGTTCGCCAACGGACCGAATTCCAACGCCAAACAGAAATGGAACCGGATTTCGCGATTCACGGTCGCCACGACGGCTCCCTGGGCCTGCGACCCAGCCAGTGAAAAAATCATCATCGAATGGGAATCGAACGGCCACAACGGGGGCGACCTGGCCTTCGGGCCCGACGGCATGCTGTATCTCTCAGCCGGCGATGGCACGACCGATTCCGACACCCACCTCACCGGCCAGAAAATCAACGATCTCGTATCGGGCATGATTCGCATCGATGTCGATCACCCGGCCGCCGGGCAAGGCTATGCCGTGCCCCCTGATAATCCCTTCCGAGACATTCCCGACGCCCGCCCCGAATTGTGGGCCTACGGTTTCCGCAACCCCTGGCGAATTCATTTCGACCCCCAGGGACACCTGTGGTGTGGCGACATCGGCCAGGACCAGTGGGAGATGATTGAAATTGTCCGCCGGGGCGACAACTACGGCTGGAGCATCGTCGAAGGCGGACATCCGTTCTATCTGGAGCGCCAACGCGGGCCGCACCCCATCGTCAAGCCGGCGATTGTCCACCCACACAGCGAGGCGCGGTCAATCACCGGCGGGGTCACCTATCTGGGCCAGAAATTCCCCGAGTATCACGGCGCCTACATCTACGGCGATTACGGCACCGGAAAAATCTGGGCCGCCCGATACGACGGCCAGAAGATCACGTCCCTTCAGGAAATCGCCGATACGCCCTACCAGATTCTGGGATTCGGCATCGACGCCGTCGGCGAGATGTACATCGTCGATTTTGGCGGCCCGCTCTACACGCTCGAACGTTCGCCTCGCGACGGCAATCCGCCCCGCTTTCCCCGAAAACTCAGCGAGACAGGCCTCTATCAAGCAGTTGCCAGCCATACTGTCGAACCGGCTCTCATTCCGTACTCCGTCAATGCGCCCCTCTGGTCAGATAATGCTCGCAAAGAACGGTTCATCGCCCTGCCTGGCTACTCGCAAATGGAATTCGCCGAGGAAGGTGCTTGGAAATATCCGGAAGGGACCGTCCTCGTCAAAACCTTTTCGCTCGAACAGGAAACGGGCCGCCCCGCCTCTGAGTTGCGTGTCGAAACGCGGATCATGGTTATTCAGCAAAATGAATGGGTGGGCTACAGCTACGCCTGGACCGCTGACCAGACCGATGCGCTACTGGTCGAAGCCGCGGGGGCAGATCGCACTTACAAAATTCGCGACGCGCACGGCGAACGAGAACAGGTCTGGCATTACCCGAGCCGGGCCGAGTGCATGGTCTGCCACAGTCGAGCCGCCGGCTTCGTCCTGGGATTGTCCACCCGGCAATTGAACAAGATCCACGACTACAACGGCCTTCGTGCCCAGCAGTTGACGACTCTGGAGCATCTGGCAGCCCTCGGTGCCAAGGCCACCCTGCTGACGGCAGACGAAAAGCCCGCCTCGAACTGGAAGCTCCCCAAACCGGTCGCCGAGTTGCCTACACTGGCCGACCCGGCCGATCCCGCCGCCCCGCTCGAAGACCGGGTTCGCGCGTATCTGCACGCCAACTGTGCCCAGTGTCACGTGGAAGCCGGGGGAGGCAACTCGGCCATGGAACTGGGAATCAAAACCCCGCGGGATAAGGCCCGCGTCATTGATGTCGTGCCACTCCACGACAAATTCGGCATTACCGAGGCGCGCCTGATCGCCCCCGGTGCTCCCGACCGTTCGGTCCTGCTGCATCGCCTGTCGACCCGCGGCCGAGGCCAGATGCCTCCGCTGGGCACGGCCCTTGCCGATCCAGCCGGCGTGAAGTTGCTGCGCGAATGGATTGAACAACTGCGTTAACCCATTTGATGCCAACTGGCGTCGCCCCAGAACCTCCCGCAACACAGCTGTCGAGGTCAGGAATGGACTTTCCAGCACGCGTTGCGGGTCACGCAGCACTGCCAGCCCATCGGCATTTTGGACATCGATTCCCTGATCTCTTGGAGGATGCCAGCCACCGCCCAATACGTTTAACCCTGACCGCATCACAAAGTTCCCGGCAATCCCTCGAATTCCCCCGCGGGGTGAACCGGCGAGGGTCTTTTCACGTTATGCAGTTATGAACCGCCCCAATCACCGTCTTTCACCCGCATGCTCGCGACCCCGAGGCGCCACCGTACGGGGCCCGCATTCCAAGTGTGAAAGCACGACAGGATTGGCCCGATTTCTGTGTAGATCGCGGGTTCCAGGGGAATCCCCTTCCTGCGCGACTCTCGAGCAACAGATTCTCTCTGCATGCGACACGCCTGGCCGCGCCGGCCCGCGCCGGTCGGAAGAATTTGACTGGCGAATTGACTTCCACGTAAAATATCGGCGTTACGAAATCCTTTCGAATCTGCCACGGCGAGTCTGGCTCAAGTCACGCCGTCAGGGAGCCGGGAACAGGTCTCCCGGATAAATCATCATGCAGGGCACACTTCCGTTCCGAGTTTTCGAATCGCTACGGACGCGATTTTCGATCGGCGGTCTCGTCGTCTGGGCGCTGTCGTTGACAGCCAGCGTAACGAGCCTGGCACAAGATGCCGCACCGCAGGCGAATCCTGCGGCAGCCCCCCCCGGGCCCATCGGTCAGTTTGTGACGATTACGGGAACGGTGGATGATGTCGTGTTTGGCCAGGTCAGCCGCACGGGCCTGGCTCTGCAGGCCAGGGCGCAGCAGGAAAAACGGCGTGGCGTACTCGTCCTGGAAATTCAGCCGGGGTCGAGCCCCTTTCATCAGATCCTCGGATTGGCCCGATTTATTTCCAACGAACTCCCCTCACTGACCACCGTCGCCTATGTCCCCCAGCGTCTGACGGGAAACCATGTGGTCCTGGCACTGGCCTGCCAGGAAATCGTCATGCGCCCCGAAGCCGAACTGGGCGACATCAGCCTGGGGACACCCCTCGACGCCGACGAGCGGTCGTTCGTGGTCAGTCTGGTCAACCGTCGGCACAACCGCAAGGTGAACGAAGCCCTGGTGCTGGGCATGCTTGACCGCCAGAAGGAAGTCCTCTGGGTCCAGATCCAAACGGGCAAGAAACCCAATGAGATCCGGGAAACACGTTTGGTGACCCGCAGCGGTTATGAAGATCTGGCCAAAACAGGCGTCGAAATTCTGGACGTCAAAACCATCAAGGAAATTGGCAGCCCGGGGGTCTTTTCGGGAGAGCGGGCCCGCGGCTACGACATTCTCGCCATGCACACGGCTCATTCCCGTGAAGAAGTCGCCGCCCTGTACAGCCTGCCCCGCGAGTCGATGCGCGAAAGTGTCGTGATGGCCGAGGCCCCACGGGCCATTATCATCAAAATTGAAGATGTCATCGATGCGATGCTCGACCAGTTCATCGGGCGGCAGATCGACCGGGCCGTCGCTGCCGGCAAAAACCTGATCATCTTCGAGATCGACTCTCCAGGGGGTGAAATGTTCGCCAGCATTCACATTTCGGAAACCATCGCCGACCTGTCGAAACGCAAGGTCCGCACGGTGGCCTATGTACCCAAGCGTGCCTACAGCGGCGCGGCGATCATCACCTGTGGTTGCGACGAAATTTACATGCACCCCGACGCCGTCTGGGGAGATGCGGGAGTCATCACTGAAACTCAACAGGGAGGACAATTCGAATTTGCCCCCCAGAAGCTGATGGAACCGCTCGAACGCCATCTCGAAAACATGGCGGAGAAAAAACACCGTCCGCAGGCCCTGCTGGTGGCGATGATGAATAAAGACCTGATGGTCTATACCGTCACCAATAAAGACACCGGTGCCGTGTCGTACATGTCCGATGATGAAATCGAGCTGGCGAATGGCCAGTGGATCAAAGGGGCCGCCGTTCCCGAAGCGGGTCGAAACCAGTTACTGACGCTGAACGGCCGGCGCGCGCATGATCTGCACCTGGCAGAAGTCCCCGTGCAGGATTTCGACGGACTGCAGGCCCGGCTGGGAATTCCTACGACGGAAAAAATTCCGCTCGCCACCCGCACCTGGGTCGATTCACTCGTCTATCACCTCAATTCCGGATGGGCCATGGCGCTGCTGTGGGCGATTGGCCTGCTGTGCATCTACCTGGAAGTCCATTTCCCCAGCGGATTTTTCGGGATCATTTCGTGCGTCTGCTTCGGCCTGTTTTTCTGGTCGCACTTCCTGGGTGGGACCGCCGGCTGGCTGGAAGTGGTGCTGTTCCTGATGGGAGTGGGTTGTATTGCCCTGGAGATCTTTGTCATTCCCGGCTTTGGCGTGTTTGGTGTGTCTGGCGCGATCCTGTGTGCCTTTTCGCTGATCCTGGCGACTCAGACCTTCGTGATTCCGCACTCGATGGATGATGTGCAGCAACTCACGCGCACACTGGGCACACTTTGCGGATCGGTGATCGGCATGGTGGTCGTCGCCGCCCTGACCAGCCGTTATCTGCCCGCCATTCCTCTGTTCAAGGACATGATCCTCACGCCGCCTGGTGCGGCGGGAGCGAATCCCAGCGAACCCCGCCTGCGCCCCGATCTCGCCGGCGACAAGGCCGTCGTCAATACGGTCCTTGAGCGCGACCAGAATCTGCTGGGCCGACGTGGAATCTCGATGACCGTGCTGCGCCCGGCCGGCAAGGCCCAGATCGGCGACGACTACGTGGATGTCGTCAGCAACGGCCCCTTCATTTCCGTGGGCCGGGCCATCGAGGTCGTCGAGGTCACCGGAAACCGTGTCATGGTTCGCGAAGTCGTCTGACACACCGGCAAGGCAACAATCAGCCGATTCACGGCTTGGGATGTTTTTGAAAAAACTCCCAAAGCAGGTCGTTGGCGGCGACATTGCGGACGGACTTGCCGATGAAATCGACCGGCGGCACCTGGCCGGGCCAGGTGTGTCCCCCCTCTTCAATCGCGATCAGCACCACTTCTGACCCTTCTTTCCCCTGCCCGTACGTCTGCCGAGTAACTCGCAGATCGTTATCTTTCTCAGACAGCGTTTCCGTTCGAGGTTCGGTTTCACAACCATTCAGCTTCACCCAGGTCGTAATCGATTCGTCCACATCTTTCAGGCTGATGAATGGCGGCTTTCGGCCAACTCGGCGGGTGAACGGCACCATGGTGTCTTTGGTTCCGTGGAAGTGGATCACGGGGACCGGGCGTGTCGGACGACTCTCGTCGATCGCGATTGTCCCCGCCACGGGGGCGATCGCCGCGATGCGATCCGACAACTCGGCGGCCAGCCGGTAAGACATCATGCCCCCGTTACTCATCCCGCAGGCATACACCCGTTTCGGATCGACGCGGAATTCGCCCCCCAGTTCATCCAGGAGCTGACGGATGAACGCCACATCATCGGGTCGGCCTTCCGCCATTTTTCCGGTGAATCCCCCGGCATTCCAGGTGCGAAACGGCCCCAGGCCGGTCCCGCTCGGATACACCACCAGAAATCCCGCTTCTTCCGATTTCTGATTGAGTCCGGAAAACCAGATCATCATCGAACCGTCCATCCCTGCCCCGTGCAGCGCCAACACGACGGGCACGGGCTTCTCCGGATCGTACTTCTTGGGGACATGGACGATATACGACCGCTCCTTCCCCCCGCTGGTCAGAGTCCGCGTATGATTGCCCGGCCCCGGCACGGCCTTGGGCGCCGGAACATCCTCCGCGAATGTCAGCGTCGCGAACCCGGCGAGAATCAGCCCTGCATAGACAAATCGCTTCATCAGTCCCTCGCGGTTTCTTCGAAACGGTGCCAGTTCGTCAAATCCATCACACAGATCCGCAGCCTGCCTCAGGCCACCCGGCCCAACCCCAATTGTGGTGCAGGATCCAACTCACTTCCCAAAATATCACCAGAGACACGCCACGCCTTCAAGGGATCAGCGTATTCGACGGAAGTTCGGGATTTTCAAACTTCCGAGCCTGTTCCAACCCCGTCACGGGGAGTGTCGATCGGTCGAGCAACCCGATCTGCACCAGTACGCCGGCCTGATCCCAGTAAATTCGTTCGCCGGCGATTTTGTCCCCCTCGAACTGTACCACGACCACCATCGGAATCTCGACCCGGCGATTCGTTGGCGGAATGCCCGGCAGCATCCAGTCCATCACCACGTCATGCGTGAACGCAAACACAAACTCATCCACCAGCCGATTCTGCCCCACCGTTCGAGCCAGCAGTCGCAACGTGGCATCGGCCGGCATCGGTGGAATGAAGTGCTGGCCGTAGAACTTCAGCATCTCAGCGGTCCCGCGCCCCCCCGTCATGACCGGAACATGATTGACGGCGTTCGTGGCCGTCATCGTGGCGACGGTGGCCGCGGCGTCCCGGGTCGCAAAATCGAGTTCCGTGTGCCGTTCCCACAAGCGGATCATTTCGGCTTCCGTCAGCGTCGTCACCATCGGACGTCCTGGAAAGAGATTGGGGTTTATCCCCTGGTTTTCAAGTTCTTCGCGGCACGCTGGCAGGCATCGGAACAATACCGCACCTGCTCCCAACAGCGTTCCCATTTCTTTCGCCAGAGAAACGGCCGGGCACAGACGGAGCAGATCTTCGAGGGCAGATTCAATTTGCGATGAGGCATGGACGACCGATCAGACCCGGTCCTGTTCGGGCTCCGCCCAAACCACGATTTCCGACTGGGGGTCAATTTCCACATGAATCTTATTCGCCCGGCAACACACCGGACAATCCTCGACGAAAGTCTGCGACGCTCCTTCCGACAAATCCAACGGCACGACAATCTCTTCGCCACAGGCATCGCACACGTACCCGATCTCCTGCAGCGCCGATGGTGTGGCTGACTCCGCCTCGTCGTCATCGTCCAGGTCAGGCAGGGTTTGCCCTGTGGCCAGCATTTCGCAGGCCCAGGCAATGACCGCTCCCGCCGGGGAATCCGCCTGACGGTGATCAGCCCCCATGTCGATGAGCCGTGCTCCCGACAGTCGGGCCAGTTCCCGCGATTCGCTCCAGGCCACAATCGGATCAGCGCGATCGTGCAGGATGAGCGCTTCTGGCGGTGCATGTCGCACCGTTCCCGCGGTCTTCCACTCGGGGCAGACCAGCACGAGAGCGGCGGCCCCCGTCTTGAGGTGCAAAGCGACGGCTCCGCCCAGGGCGATGCCCACGATCACATTCGGGACGTCACTCTCCACAGCCGCTTGCGCCTGGGCAACCGCCACGTCGAAATTGTCGGTGGGCAAATCCAAACGCTGCACAGAGTGCCCCTGGTTTCGCAGGCACTCCACTGCGGCGTCGAGTGCCCGCAATGGCGCGTCCTGCAGCCAGACGATCCGCATCACACGCTCCCCGGGCCGCGCTGCGGCGTCATCCAATTCTCAACCAGCCTTGAAGACGTCGGTCGAACGGTGGGCAAACTCGGCATTCGCCCGGCCTAACCCCGACTGCCCTCGCAACACGTTTCACAGATCGTATGACATTGCGAACAATGCCATTTCGCGCGGATTTCGAATAAGTGGCCGCCACACACCGGACAGACCGGGCGTGCGTCACAGGCGGCGGGTTCCATGGAATTCTGCGTTTCGTCCATGCTGCACTCGTGTTTTCAAGTCATCGAAAGGGGCTAGGATCACGATCGATCCCGCGCCACGTGCTCGACACTACCTTCCCACCCCCGCCACCTGCAAGCACTATTTGGAGTGCGGTCGCGCAGCTACCGCTTTGCGTATTTCCGAATACCGGCTCTCCTCGCGCCACAAACTTCCCGCCGATACCGTTTTCGACAGGAAGTGTGCCGACGAAATGCCGCAGCCGCACAAGTCTCAACCCTCCGACGTCACTGAAACCCCACTTTGGAGTGCGGCTGCGCAACCGCCGCTTTTCGTATTTCCGAATTCGGCTGTCCCTGCACAATAAAACTCCCGTCGGCACCTTGTTTTGGCCCCCACGCTCACAGGGGCACGCTGTCATCCCAAAAAAAGCACCGACTCACGACGTTGCTGACCGCCGTCAGCCAAATCCGGAACAACACAAAGCGGTAGCTTCGCGACCGCACTCCAAATTGGCGGCATGGTTCGACACCAGGCCTGTCGAGGCGTTGGTGGCAATCAAGAAACGCACCGACACCAGATTTTTTTCCACCGTCAGTGAAATCGGGAATTACGCAAACCGATCGCTACGCGACCGCCCCCTTCAAGCGGCGAATGCCCCAGGCCATCGCAGCAGCCGTCAGGCCCGCGATCAGGAAGAACACCAGGCTTCCCGGTTCGGGCACCGGATAGATCAGCGATGTGACCGGCAGGTGGAACTCAAACACCTGACCGGCACGCATTGGTTTAATCAGAAATGATCCCGATTGCACCAGTTTCGTCAACACGTCGGAAGTGTCAAATTTCTTACTATTCACGCCACTGAAGGGACTTGTTCCCGCTGGGAGCAAATTCGTGGTCGAGGCCGTGCTGGTCAAGTTGCCGTCGACCGATGTGGAAAACGTCATTCCATTTGGTTGTATGTCAACACCAGCGCCAAAGAGAACGTCGGCGTCGATCACAGTGACATACGTGCCCGCGGTCATGGTAATCGTCCGGGTAACAGAGTACGAGACTTTGACGAGATTATTCGAAGCGGCGTCATTTCCTTTACTGTCGGAAGTGTAGATAATCGTTACCTCACTAACCGTAAATCCGTCGGATAAGTCACTGGGTTCGAATTCGGGAATGGAAGTCGTCTCTCCGCACCCGTCATCGGTCAAGTAAGTGACACTCGCCGAGCCAAAGAATGTCACTGTCCCAGCGGTAACGGACATGACATTCAAACCACACAAGGCGACTGTGGCCAAGGCCATCCTCCAGAACTGCAAACGACACCAGGACGACAACCAACACGTCACGCCGCGGCTCACGATACGTTTCATTTCAAGCTCCTGTAAATCAAGTGGCAAACGGAATCTAAACAAAGGGATTACTGCCCGAGCGCATTCAAACTGGAAGTGAACACATTGTCACCGTCTCATTTCTAATCTGGCTTCCGTGTGTGATCTGGCAGCGTCCGGACGGGACGGAACCCCGCGTGCATATTACGTAAAGTGCTGTGGATATTTTGGATGGCCCCGACATGACAAAAGCCTGGCGGCGAGCTATATCCTCCCCCCAAGTTGCCACGCGGTGCCGCCGGGTCGTCAGAATTGGGATTCTCGGGAACCGGTTGCCCGGCAATCGAAGACAGGTCATTACACCATTCGAAAGCATTTCCCAGCATGTCGAACAAGCCAAAATCGTTTGGTTTCCGCCTTCCCACAAAATCGACGACATCCCCTTCGCTGTTGTTGTCGCCCCCCAAATAAAAGGCGTAGTGAGGCAATAACGAGGTTGATTCACCGTAGTACCGACTGGTATTCGTGCCGGCGCGACAGGCAAACTCCCATTCTTCGGTCGTGGGGAGCCGAAATCCAGGTCGTTCCAGATAATTGTCGGCCAACGTCATATAGCCCCCGTGATCCACATAACACCAATCATCCATGTTTTTGAAACCGTACTCCGCGCTGAGCCAGTTGCAAAAGCGGGCCGCCTCATGCCAGGAGATTCCCACCAATGCTGAATCTCCGCCCCTCCGCATGCAATTCGCCTGGTCCTCGGGAAATTGAAATTCAGCTTTGCCGCGACTTTCCTGACCGTTTTCAGAATGAATCACCACTTCTGGTTGATTTTTATTGACCTTATCCTTCCACTGCTTATACCGCTTTCGGGTGATCTCGGTTGTCGCGATCGCGAACAGCCGATTAGGGCCGGCAGGCTTTGTTTCCAAATCGAGAATGACATACGTTTGCCCGAAGTTGTTAACGAACCAGTTGCGCGGGCTGTTTTTTTGGTATCTATCAAAATCAACTTTTTTCTCCTTTAGCCCGTATTTGATTTCCGCAAGGCGATTTTTCCACTGTATTTGCCAGGCGAGTGGGAGCTTTGACGATGTGTCGCCCTTGAACCATTTATTCCATAACCATTCGGCAGAAGAATGAATGCTTGCGTCGGAATTGGTTTGGAATTCCTCCAGAACTTTTTTAAGAAAGTCTTCCGTTTTGCTGGATTGAGCTGTGTACAGTTCGTCCAGTGGATATTCACCCAGCGCCTGCAATAACGCCGCCTTGATCGAGTTGTCGTCTGTCTTGTCGTAACCCTCGATCAACTGGAAAGGATCAACCTTCAGGGGGTGGACCAGGTGAATCAATTGACTGCGGACTTCGTTGTTGGGCCGTTTGGCGAAGACCGGCCAAGCCTTCTGGGGGCGTCCGAGTTTCAGCAGTGCCACGGCGACATTGGCCCACTGTTCCCACACGATCTCAGACTCGTCGGCCTGTTCGGCCCATTCGACAAATTGATCGGGATCTGTCCGCTTGATCTGGTCAAAAATCAAATGAAACTGAACCGGTTTTGAGTCAGCGAGCAACCGAGCCAAGTCTTGCACCCGATTTTTCAACAAGACCACGAGTGACTTCGTCGCTTCGAGGTTTCTGCCATCCTTTTGGGCTTCGGGATCCCTGAAAACCTCTTGGAGCCGCTTCAAAAGCGATTCCGAAACGGGCTCCAGTGAAGCCAGCCAGGTTTCGCGGCTCTTCGCTTTCACGAGAACATCAGCGACCTCGCCACCGATCGATTTCCAGATCTCAGCGTGTGGGGCATAGGTCGCCAGCGCACACGCGGCCCGAAACGACTCAGAGTCTTCGCCTTCCATTTTCGTTTGAGCCAGTTCTTTCAACGGCCCAAGAATTGTTTCGGCATGCGGCAACAGGGCGTCGCGGACGATCGAAAACTGCGTCGCGTCCACACGCGTCAATTGCTCTCCCAGGTATTTGACCACTTTCTTGGCATACTCTTCCACTTCCATCAGGGCCAGCGCGGCGTGCAGTTTCGTCTGCAATTCGTCACTTTCAGAACCATCTGGCCTCACAAATTTGTTCCACAGCATCGGTTCGACTTGCGGACGATGCACATCCATTCTGGCGAGCAGATTGGGCACCTTCGTGGTCGGGGCCAGAAGCAGTTTGTCGACAAACGCTGCAGCAGCAGCGTTTGCCCGTGCCTGCGCTTCCTCGGCGGCGGCGTTCGCCCGCGCCTTCGCATCCTCGGCAGCGCGCGCGGCCAGTTGATCACGATACGACACCCCCGCCGCAGCCGTCGCCGAGAACAGCGACAATCCCGCCGCCGCGCGGAGAAAATGTCGTCGTCCCGCCTGTTGCATCAGGCCGCGCTCTGCCGTATTCCAGCGCCGTGGTTCCGTACACCAACGAAAATTCAGATATTCCAGCAGCGTCGGCAGAAAGCGGATGTTTTTCCGCCATTGCCAAAGGCGTGACCGCTCGGCAAGCTGCAGTTCGGCACGACCTTGGCGAGTTTCCTGCTGCTTGCGGGTGAGCCAATTCCGCAAAGGCTGGACCAGGTAGTCGTGAGTAAGCTGGTACCCGCGCTGCGGAGCCAACTCTTCCCCCGTCGGGGCGGTGTCCGCAGCCACGAGAGATTCCGTCGGGGTGATCAGCCGCACTTCACCATCCAGCAACTGAATCACATCTTCAAAATCAGCGGCTGACACCTTGGGACCAACCGCCTGCCGCAACTCATCGAGCGTGCGCATGTGGCCACGAATGTCGGTCACTTCATCGGGTAGCAACGCACCGAGCACCGCCCGGGCCGTCGCCTGATGGAATCGGTGCCGAGGATTCGCCGTCGGTGGCGCAAATGTCATTTCCAAAAACGTCTCACCCACACCGCTGGTACCGCCGGCCTGTTTCAGCGAAGCGGGAGTCCAAGGCCGCGATTTCATCATTTCGGCGAACAGGGCCAGGTGTGCTCCGACAACTTTGCCATCCGCGGCAAGGCCCGCCACCGCTCCATCCAGGAAGTCGTGTTGTTCACGCGTCATCGCCCCGATCTGATCGGGCAGTTGACCAAAAGCCCGGCCGAATGCGGCCAGAATTCGACGTGAATGACTGACGTCGAACAAATCGACGACCATGGCATTGTGCCCCTGGACGAGGTTGACCTCGAGCTCTTGAAAGAAGCGGGTCACTCCCAACCAGAAATCATCGCGCACCAGACATACCCCCTGGACGTGAACCCCGTCGCATTGCCGCAGGGCTTCGACCAATTCGTGGTCAGCCGAGTCGCCTCGGGCATGCAGCCATTGCTCGATCTGATCAATCACGATCAAGACTTTTCGCCCGCTCGGATCCCCCCCATTGAGCCGCAACGCCGCGACCGCACTGGGGAGATTCTGGTAGCCCGCGCCTTGTAGCGCGCCGCTGCGCTCCAATCCGCTCAACAACCGCGATTCGGTATCCGCCGGGGTGGCGGCGACGTACACGCAGAGAATGTCGCGCGACAGACGAGGAAACAACCCGGCCCGGACCAGCGATGACTTGCCAGAACCCGAAGGACCGTAAATGAGTCCGACCGGAAACGTTCGCGACGGATCACGGTCTTCGATTCGCGATTTCCAGAACCGCAGGCTATCGGGCAGGCCATGCCGATCGCGCGGCCCCGGCAGCAATTCCAGAAAAAAATCGGCATCGTGCTCGTCGAACGCACGCAACCCCTTCGGCACCAAACGGAGCTTCGCTTCGCGGGTACCGTCACTCGCACCTGGGGTTGCCGGGTTCGTTGGCACTTGCCCCGCGGGTACCTGATCGCGAGGACTGGCAACCGCATCGGCCAGATACCCCCGCAAATCGTGAGCCATTTCAAACGCGCTGGCATACCGGTCGGCTCGACGTTTGGCGAGCGCCCGCAGACAAATCTGTTCCAGTGCCAGCGGAATCCGATCGTCGATCTGACGCGGCGGCACCGGATCGGCCGTGAGAATTCGTGCTCGCAATTGCGCGGGGTCCTGTGCGACAAACGGACGCCTTCCCACCAGCATTTCATAGAACATGACCCCCAGACTGAACAGGTCGCTCCGATTGTCGAGCAGGTGCCCTTCGCCGCGCACTTGTTCCGGGCTCATATACGCGGGAGTTCCCGCACGGCTGAAGAACTCGTCGGGACGATGTTCCCGCATGGCCAGTCCGAAATCGGCCAAATACGGTTCGCCGTCACGGTCCAGCAGGATATTCGCGGGCTTAACATCTCGGTGAATAATTCGCTGCCCATGCGCGAACTCGAGCGCCTCGGCGATCGCCGCCAGCAACTGAGCTGTTTCTCGATGCGACGGTCTCCAGCGTTCGAGCTTTTCCGACAGCGAATTCCCGTCGATGAACTTGGACACGACATAACAGGGAAACTCAGAGGAACTGCCCACGTCATATACAGGCACAATGTGCGGATGCGACAAGTTGGCCGCCAATCGCGCTTCGCTCAGGTAAGCACTCACTTCGTCCGCACAGGCCACCCGGTCCGCATGAGGAATCTTGATCGCGACTTCGCGCTGCAACTGCTCGTCGTGCGCCAGGTATACCAGACCAAAGCTGCCCTGGCCCAGCAACCGCTCGACGCGATACCGCCCAATCGCTGCCGGCGTCTTGGGAAGCGCGGCGCGCACCCGTGCCGGGACCGGCCGGAATTCCGTGCGGACTTTCAGCCGACAAATCTCCACTTCGAGTTCGGGAAATCGCCCGACGAAATCCTGGATCGCGGCGGCACGGGGTTCGCCTCGATCTTCGCGCAACAGAATCTCCCCTTCGATGAGCGCCAGCAACAGTTCCTGATCGGCGCCGGTCACACCATGCTGCTGCAGCAGCACTTCGACCGGTAGGCGTTGCTCAGATTGCCAGGCCGTGGCCTGCGCACTCAACAGGGTTTCCAGTAGTAGCTCAGCATTCATGGCCAATGTACATCCTCCTGGCAATTCAAACTGGCACCGTTGGATATGCAGTGTCTAAGGCCGAGAAACGGTCGACAAGAACATTTTCGTACGTCCACTGCGATGACCATTTGATCTAATCTGTCCCTCCCCTCACGACTGGTTACGAGTCAGAGAGCAAGTCTGGATTAACGTCTTGCCGGTATTTATCACGAGCCCGATTGAAACGTACCCGCAGAGCATGCGACGAGCGCCCCAATGCGGCCCCAATCTCCTCCCAACTCAATCCCTGCAGGTACAAATCGAGTACCGCCACCAGATCGGGTGCCAATTGCTGCCGGAAACCGGCGATAATCTCCCGGTTTCCGACCCGATGACTGGGAGTGCTTGAAGAATCCTCCAAGCCCGACTCAGCAACAGCTTTTGAACCGGAAATTTCTCCATGTTTCAGCCGAACCAATTTGCCTCCGCCACGAGCCTGATGCCGCCTCCAGGCCTCATCCACTTTATTCAGCGCCATGCAGACCAGGTAGGCGACCAGATTCTCAAGCGACTCGAATTTCCCCTCACCCTTTTGCAGAAACCGCAGGAAGTGCGGCAGAACGTCCTGACAGATATCCGAGGCATCGCAAACCCGCTGGACGTCAGATTTTGCCAATTTACCCGCCACGATCTGACTGACAATCGGCCGGTACTTCTCTACGAATTGGCGGACCGTCTCGGGATCGTTGACCCGCAAATTTCTCAGAAATGCAGAAAAATCCTGTTCATTGCGCATGCGCGAACCCACATCCCCTGCATTAAGAACGGTAGAGGTTTTTCACTCGACAACCATTCGCGGCCCGCGAGATGTGTCGCCGACACTTAGTTGATCCCGGAACATTACTTTTAGTGCGCCACCCGACGCGAAACAATGGCTGAACTGAAACATTAACACAAATTGTTGAACCATGCCCGAATGGTTGTCCCGGCGGACGGTTGATGGTGTCGTTGCGCACTCACGGCCACCCAGGCGAGACAAAGCCTGCCGATTACACCTCCCGTGTGCCCATTCCGTTGTCGCAATCGAACCGACACACAGAAGCGGCCCAAGATTCATAGCTCAGTACGAAGACAACGTTGAAACACGCATTCAAAGCCTAGAAGACACCTTGTGTGTGTTGGGCCGGGGGCGAGGCCAGTGATTGTCACAGGTCACTGGCTTCAGCTCTGCTGGCAGCACACCACAAGCTGACGTACCACAACCGATACTGACGATTTCGCAGCGAAAATCACCGCGACATCCCCTGATCACCTCGTCGTCGTTTCAGTCGGCAGCCCACTCAGATTGATCGACGGCGAGGTGATACGGTTGGGCTTGCGATGGCGCAGGCACGCCACCCGTTCAACATCGTCTTCAACCGGCAAGCCGTTGCCGGAGTTCCCAGCCCAGCACAAGCAGATTGATGGCCACCAGCCAACTGGCCGCCACGCGGACCACGATCTGCTGCCACCCGTGCGAACACTTGACCGCCAGCGAGGTCACCCAGGCGGTCACCATGAACACGCACGCCACGTTGCCGGCCAGCACCAACGGCCCATCCGTGAGCGCACGAAATTCGCCCCCATTGGTCAGGCCCCATCCCAGGCCTATGACTGACGAGAACACTCCGATGATCGCTGGCGAACAGCGAAGCCGGGCGGCGACCAGCACGGCGACCAGCAACGTGGCCCCCGCCGCGACAGACACGGGGACCGTAAACGGCCGGCTCCATTCCATCTGGCCCAGCAGCATTCCGACCAGCCAACTGGCGGTGAGCGACAGCAAAGCCGTACGGCCCGCTGCCGGCCCCGCGGCTCCTGCCAGCAGCGACAGCGCCAACACCATCATCAAGTCGGTCGGCGTCACAAATGGGTGACAAAGTCCATCATAGAACGGCCCAAATTGGGTATTCACCAGGTGAGCCTGCGCCACCGCCGGGTACAGCAGCACCAGGCCACTGCAGAGTCCCGAAATCATCCGACTGCGGTTCATGCGACGGCCCGATACAGAAAAAACAAACCGCCGGCCGCAATCAGCAACCCAGCCCACTGGATGACTTTCGCCCCCCACGTCCAGCGGTCGATCAGCCCCAGCAGAATCCCGGCAGCGTGGAGCAATCCCGTCCCGATGACAAACCCTATGGAATATAAAACTCCGCTGTCGCCAGCCGGCAACTCCGTGCCGTGTGCGTGTCCATGAAAGATCGCAAACACTCCGACGATGGTCAGGGCCACGGGCAGCGGCGGTCGGACCTGTCGAAAAACCAGCCCTCCCAGAATCAGCGCCGACAGCGCGATTCCAAACTCAATCCCCGGCAAGGGCACTCCGATCAATCCCAGAAATCCGCCACAGGCCATGACCATGGGAAAAGCAACTGGCAGCAGCCAGATCGCCGGAGCCCCCAGTTGCGCCCCCCACAAACCCACTGCCACCATGGCCAGGACATGATCGGGCCCAAACATCGGATGGGTGAATCCATTGAGGAAGCCCCCCGTCGGATCCCCGGCATGGGCCAGCACAACGCGTGGCAGGGTCAGGCACAAGACCGCAGCCCCGATCAGCACAGACAGCTTGCGTGTTTTCATGTCACCAGCCCCATAGCCAAGGCCACGCGCTGCAGCGTCCAGAACGCCCCCAGCGTCCCCACCGCGTAACCGGGCAGATACTCAGCCCAGCGCGGCCAGCGGATTTCCAGCGTCCGAAATGCATCCAACAGTGCCAGAATGATCAGCACAAAGCCGATTTGCCCGATTTCGACCCCCACATTGAACATCAACAGGCCGAACACCAGTTCCGATCCGGAAATCCCCAGTTCCGACAGACCGCTGGCAAAACCGAACCCGTGCAGCAGTCCGAACAAAAACGCGACCACCCACGGATGGCGGATCGTAAAACTCGTTTCCCCGCGCCACACCCGCACGATCTCGGGCCCCAGAAAGAGAATCGACAAGGCGATGGCCGCATTGAGCGGCGGCACCGGAACCCGGGCGTAACCCAAAGTCGCGAGCGCCAACGTCAGACTATGGGCCACAGTAAACGCCGTGATCGTTTTCAGCAGTCGCAGCCGACCCGACACAATCAATAACAAACCCAGCACGAACAGCAGGTGGTCCACCCCCAGCAGGATATGTTCGATCCCAATCTTCAGGAACGACACAGCGACCTGCCATTGGCTGGGCGAAGCCGCCACGACAAACGACGGGGCGCTGGGTGACAACCGGGTCGTCTGGGTCTTACCATCGCGGCGTACGACACGCACCAGAACATCAATCGTGGTCGCCGAGAGTCCGTCGATGGCAATGGTTTTGTCGGTCAGACTGCCCGGGCACCGGATACTCCAGCGTTCGAGCGACACCGCATCGACAATGCCCCCGCGCGTGCCAGAGATCGCCTGGCATTCCGACGGCAGACGGACATAAATCCCCAGTCGCAGATCGCCCCGTGCCGGCACCCGCCAGAACACGTCGTACGTGTCTTCCCCCGTCTGGGTCAGTTCCAGATAGGCCGAACGTGTTTCATGAGCCTGCGCCGGCAGGACGCTGGCCCACACGATCATACCGGCGAGAACCCAGCTGCGCTTCACGGCGAGGGCCCTTTCCGGCCCGCGCCGTCCTGGGGCATATCGACACGAATCTCATATTTCTCGCGGAGTTTTTCGTAGAAATCGCGTTTGGCGGCCGCACGGCGACGGGCAAACCATTCGAGTTCAACCTGCGCGTGAATGTCATCAAGCGCATGCAGTCAGCATTCTTCCACCGCCAAGATCTACACCAG
>JAFEBR010000992.1 GCA_018242565.1 Planctomycetota bacterium
AACCGCCTCAGTTTGCGCCAACCTCAACGCGCCGCCTTGGATATCCTCGCCCGCGTCTGTGAAATAGTCCCCTTGGAGAAGGGGAGCGACGCGGCGAAGGCGCTGGAGACGATCAAATCCGAATTCTCGACCGTCACGGACTTCGAGCGAGAATTCCCGTCTTTGTGCTTCGCCTTGGCAACCGGTGTCGGAAAAACCCGTCTCATGGGTGCCTTCATCGCATATCTGACTCGCGCTGAGGGAGTCAGGCATTTTTTCGTATTGGCCCCGAATCTCACGATTTACAACAAGCTGGTAGCTGACTTCACACCTGGGACTGCGAAGTACGTGTTCCAAGGAATTGCCGAGTTTGCCATGAATCCGCCGGAGATTATCACCGGCGACAACTACGAGAGCGGGCGCGGCGTGCGCGGCGGCAAGCTTTTCGACGATTCAATTCACATTAACATTTTCAATATCAGCAAAATTAACAGCGAAGTTCGAGGCGATAAGGCCCCGAGAATCAAGCGCCTGTCGGAATACATCGGCGAGAGCTACTTCGACTACCTGTCGAAGCTAGACGATCTTGTGCTCTTGATGGATGAATCACACCGCTACCGCGCATCGGCGGGTGTGAAGGCAATCAACGAACTCAAGCCGATTTTAGGGTTGGAACTGACGGCCACGCCGCAGGTTGAGAAGGGCACGAAAGCCGAGCCGTTCTCCAATGTGATTTACAGCTATCCGCTGTCCGAAGCCCTGAAAGATGGCTTCGTGAAAGAGCCTGCCGTTGCCACCCGCGAAAATTTCGACGCGAAAAACTACAGCAAGGAAGGGCTGGAAAAACTCAAATTGGAAGATGGCATTCACGTCCACGAAGAGACCAAGACTCAGCTTGAGTTGTATTCGCGCGAGAATAATGTCCGCCGCGTTAAACCATTTATGCTCGTCGTCGCCGAGGATACGACGCACGCTTCGGCGGTCAAAGCTGTCATCGAAGATCCGTCGTTTTTCGGCGGTCAGTACAAAGGAAAAGTGATCGAGGTTCACTCTCAACAGAAAGGAGTCGAGAAGGACGAGAATGTGCAGCTCCTTCTGTCGGTCGAAGAACCCGAGAATCCAGTCGAGATTGTAATCCACGTCAACATGCTCAAAGAAGGTTGGGACGTGACCAATCTGTATACGATCGTTCCGCTTCGTGCGGCAAATTCACGGACGCTGGTTGAGCAGTCAATCGGACGTGGCCTGCGTTTGCCCTACGGAAAACGGACCGGTGTTCCCGCCGTCGATCGTCTCACCATCGTTTCCCATGATCGTTTCCAGGAGATTGTGGATGAGGCGAATCGACCCGGTTCTATCATTCGCACCGGCATCGTCATCGGGCGCGACATCCCGCTGGAGCGAACACGGGTCGTCGTCGCAGAACCGAAGACCATCGAACGCCTGATCGGCAGCACAACGCCAGCTGAAGCCAGCGTTCCCGGTGTCGTGCAGAAGCCGTTGTTTACGGAACCTCAGGAACAGAAAGTTGCGCAAGCGACCTTGGAAGTGCTCAGGGAATTCGAAAGGCTGCCGTCGTCCGCCGACCTGAAGAAACCGGAGGTGTTGAACAAGATTGTGGAAAGAGTCACCGAGGTGATCCGCCCGTCACAGGCCGCTCTCCCAGGAATGATGGACCCGGTCGATGTTGCCAAAGTCGTCGCTCAGACGATCGACGTGCGGAACGATTTGTCGATCGACATTCCCCGGATCATCGTCACGCCCCGCGACGGTTCACGTTCGGGTTTCCGGGAATTTGAGCTCGATTGCAAAACAATTCGCCTGCAACCCGTATCGCAGGAAATTCTGATTCAGCACCTGCAAAGCAATGAGCGCTTCCGGCTTCGTAGCGGGGATGCCGTGATTCCCGAACAGCGTCTGGAAGATTATCTCGTCCGTGGTCTGATGGATTT
Organism: Planctomycetota bacterium; assembly: GCA_018242565.1. Classification (GTDB taxonomy): domain Bacteria; phylum Planctomycetota; class Planctomycetia; order Planctomycetales; family Planctomycetaceae; genus JACQFH01. The sequence continues at coordinate 1,932 of JAFEBR010000992.1, forward strand.
CGACGACATCAACTACGACGAGCACGCTCAGCTTCTGTACAAGCTGGCCGGCCAGATGGTGAAGCACCTGCAATCGTATTTGAAAACGGAAGACGAGGTCCTCAACGTCCTCCAGGCTCATCAGCAGACACTGGTGCAGAACATTCACTCGCAGATGCAGAATCATTTCGAGGAGACCGCCACCGAGTTCGACGTGCAAGTCTCACGCGGCTTTATCACGTTACGCCCGAACAATTACAGCCTCGCTGCCAACGAAAAGACCCGTAATTTCCACACGACCGTCGATGATAAGCTACTGATCCGCGGCATGCTTTTTGACGGCTTCCAGAAGTCCCTGTATTCGGTCCTGAAATTTCAGTCGAACCCGGAACGAATCTTCGCTGTCATTCTCGAAGGTGACAAGACGGTCGAGAAGTGGCTGAAACCATCCAAAGGCGATTTTCGTATCTACTACGCCCACGATGACGAATATGTTCCGGACTTCGCTGTCGAAACCAACACGGTCCGGTATCTCTGCGAGCCGAAGAGTTCAGCCGAGATGAAGGATGAAACGGTCCTTGCCAAGGCGCGAGCCGCATCCCTTTGGTGCCAGCGGGCGACCGAACATGCCGGCGGCAAACCCTGGAAATATCTGCTCATCCCGCACAATGCGATCGACGAGTCCAAGACGCTCGCGGGGCTGGCGGCGACGTGGGAGTTTCACGGATAAAGCAACCAGATTCTTTGGTAATCTGACGAAGTTGTGATAAGAGGGGATTATGTCCGATACGATCATCTGCCCGAAGTGCCAATTTGAGATCGAGGTCACGGAAGTGCTCTCGGCCCAACTTCGCTCACAGATGCAGAAGGAATTCGAAGCGGACATTCGCAAGAAGGAAGCAGAAATCGCCGAGCGTGAGACGGAAGTTGCCCGTGCAAAGGCCGCGATCGCGACTGCCGAACAGGACATTGACCGTCGTGTTGCCGAACAACTCGGGAAGGAACGCAAGCAACTGTCGGACGAGGCGCTCGCCAAAGCTCGCAACCAAGTCACGCTGGAATTGCAGGATAAGGATCAACAACTCGCGGACGCGACTACTAAATTGAAGGCAGCTCAGGAGGCCGAGCTTGCGGTCCGAAAGGAACGTCGAGAACTAGAAGAGAAGGCTCAAAGTTTGGAGTTGACGTTGAACCGCCGACTCGACGAAGAACGGGCGAAGATCCGTGAAACCGCAAAAAAAGAAGCCGCAGATGAGCGACTTCTCAAGGACGCGGAGAAAGACAAGCTGATTTCCGACCTCACTCGTCAAATCGACGACCTGAAGCGGAAATCCGAACAGGGCTCGCAGCAAACCCAAGGCGAAGTACTGGAACTGTCGTTGGAAGGTTTGCTCCGCCAGCATTTCCCATTCGACGAAATTACGCCCGTCCCAAAGGGGGTTCACGGTGGGGACGTTGTGCATACTGTTCGAGATGCAAATGGCTCGGTTTGTGGCATCATCCTCTGGGAATCAAAGCGAACGAAAAACTGGAGTGACGGCTGGCTTCAGAAGCTCCGCGACGACCAACGAGCGGCCAAGGCGCAGATTGCGATCCTCGTTAGCCTGGAACTACCGAAGGATGTGACCAATTTCCGACACATCGAAGGAATCTGGGTCACTTCTGTA
>JAFEBR010000993.1 GCA_018242565.1 Planctomycetota bacterium
ATTTTGTTTTCCCGTCAGGTGGGAAGTCAGGGTTTGATTCGGCTATCTCGCGGAAAAATCGTTGCGCGTGGGGGTAACGACTGGCGCGACCCGCCTTCGCCGACTGCAATTGACAACCTGCAACGACGATACATAACCTAAATTCACAGCTTTCCCCGGATGCCCCAGATCGGATTGGGGCGTCAATTTGCACGCAGAGTGCCCCGTGCCGAAATGAATTCCCAACTGGCAATTTGGCGGCTGATGGCGTGCGGAATTTGTCTCGTTGCGCTGACCGCGCGGGGTGAAGAGCCCGGCGGTGAGTCGCGCCGAGGCGATTCATTTCCCGAAAATCTCAAAGTCGCCGAAAAGCTGAAAGAAGCTTTTGACGGGGGCTACGTCGTCGGGCCTCGCAGTGCCAAGGATGCCGAAGCCCGGATGGAAAAGCTGCGGCGCCTGGTCGCAGACGACCCGCGAATTGACTATTCGCACGGGTTAGTCTTGGCCAAGCACTCGCAGATGAAAGCCGCCAACGGGCAGTTTGAGGCGGCTGTGAAAAATGGCGGTTCCCGGTACTGGCCAGCCTGGAAGGCTTCGATCTGGACGAATCTGGCAGAAAAGCAATACGAACCGGCCCTCAACCGACTGGTTGAGTTTGCCATTCTGGTTCGAGGGGCGAACTCAGTCGAAACGCCGCCCGATGCAACCGCAGGCGACAATAGCCCCGAGTTGACCGACGAACAGCGTGAGGCCGCGAGGTGGATCGGGCAGGTGTTGGAAGCCCTGTCGATTCTGCCCGAAGCCAAAAAAGCCAAACCATTGATCGACGAACGAGAAACGCGTGTGCTGGATGCTCTGGAGGAGGAACTCGGGTTTTCGGTTGAAGAGGGACGCGAGTTGCTGCGAGCCCGGGCGGCGGAACTCGAACTCTTGGCCGATGTAGCTCGGGATACCGCCGGTCAAGTCGCTAAACGGCGCAAGCTCGACAAAGAACTCGATGCGATCGATAAGAACAATCCGCCGCAAACCAGCGAAGAGTGGAAGAAGTGGATCGACGAGTTGCTGTCAAAGTACGATAAGCAACTCGGTCAATTGGATCGCCAGTATCAAACGTTGTCGAAACGCGCTGAGGCGCTGAAGCAGTCACATGCTCAGGCTTTTGAAATGGTGGTGGCGGCTCGTGCGAATCGCATCATGAATCGCGGCGGTCAATTAGGCCCGGTGGGATTCGCGTATTGGACCGAACAGATGGTGCTCTACACCGAACAAATGGTCGCTTACGAAACCGAATACAACGTGGTGCTGGATCAATTGACGCAGGTTGCCCAGTCGGCGTCTGCGGTTGCTGATCGTCGGGCCGCCGCAATCGCCCGATATGAAGAAGAGACGGGCGACAAGATTCCGAAGAACCCGGAATTGGATAAATGGGCCACGCGCCTCGCCGAAAAGCGTACGAAAATGACCGCTAAAGCCGCCACTCCGAAAAATGCGAAAAAGGACCCGGCGGCTAAGAAGCGGATCCCCACTCTGCGGGCTTTGCTGCCGTTTGACTTTGAACGCGAACGCAACGAGGTGTTGTCGTCGTATGGCTTGCGTCCCGCTGTGCCCGCCGAGATTCTACCTCCACCCGATGCCGCTGCCGGGGCCGATTCTCCGTCGGTTAAAACCAGCGCCAAGGGCGATCGAAAATCGGCGTCGCCTGCCGAGTGATCATGCGGTTTCGCTTGCGATCACAGCTTTCGAAATGGGTGACAGCAGGTATCTGCGACCGATTCCGTTGTGTGTCTACCAGAGTCGCCAGTGGCCGGTCGCCAGAATGTAGGCTGCCAGCACGGCGTTAGTGGTCGCGTGCATGACCACGCAGGCCCACAAATTGGCTGTCCGACGAAAGATCAGATTGATTAAAGCCCCCCACCCGATCGCGGCGAGCACTTCCGGGTGAACGGATGCGAATGCCAGAGTCACCACCGCGAAACTGAAGGGGGTGAAGACTCCCTGTGGGGCTTTTCGGAAGTCATCCGCGAGCAGGTAGCGAGCCAGAAAGCCGCGCCAGAAGAGCTCTTCCATCACCGGGACGATCGCGGCCATTTCAGCAATGCGTACACCCACAAACGTGAGTCGCAGCATACGGGATTCCGGATCTGCAAACGGGTCGTATCCCGCACGCCCCCCCTGCATCACGCTATCGATGACGGCCTGGAATCCCGGAAGGGCCGTTTGCAGCCAGTCCAGCCCGATCCATACGACAAACCCAACGATTCCCGCCATGACCGCCAATCCCAGTCCTCGGCTCGACCAGGCCGGATATTCGCCTCGAAAACACCAGAGCAGCAGCGCGACGACGATGCCTTTTGCGGTACACAGGATTTCATATTCATGCGCGATCCCCAGCCAGCCTTTGGATTCGAGCATCGTGATGCCGAGGTACAACGCGAAGGGGGCAATGTAGGCCACCAGGCCGCGCCGGTTTGAAGTTGGGGGGGGATTCACCTGCACCTCATGGGGATGGGAGTGACATCGGGATCGCTGGCCTCCGCACAATTCGGCGCGATGTTGTCGATTCAGCACGCCAAATCTAGGGAGCTGGCCGGAATCTGGCAAGGTGCCAGTCCCCTCAAAGACGCGGGGCGACACGGCCTCGGCACCCATATTCTTCGCACCGCATTTCAGATGGAATGAGATGCACCCGATCGCTCGGCGTGTTTCGCTTGGTCTACGGGACCGCGGCTAATCACGGTGCGATCTGAACGTAAAAGTCTTCGGCCGCCGGACACATGACCTGGGCCTCACTGGGACAACCCCATCGTCCATAGGCCGAGAAAAACGCCTTCATGGCCGGAGACTTCCACGACAGAAATCCAATCGGGGTGTACAGTTCCGAAAGTTTCGAGTCGAACGATTCGTCCCCGCCCACAACCCAACAGGCTGGGCCAAAACTGGCGACATAAGAGACGGGCATCACGATCCACGTGATCAGGCTCCAGCGTGCCCAGTGCTCACGGCGATTGACAAAACGAATGATCAGCCAGAGTGCGATCGCGGCATAGCCAGCCGAGAATCCGACCGCGAGCAGTTGTTGCACGCCCGTCCATTCGGGATTCACGTCACCCATCGCTAAGAGTGGTCGAAGGGGCACTGATGAAGTGATCATACGCTGATCATACTCGGGTGACAGATCATCGGGAATCCCGTCGTTCTATCGTCCAATTGGCCAGCCCGGCTGGTAGTTCAGTCCGCTGCCGTTACGGGTGTGCGGGGCCGACCGCAGGCAGACGCGGGAATCCGAGGATTTGCCTCGCCGGACCGACAGAATTACCATTCTCTGCTGCGGCGAAGGTTGGGGCTGGCAGGCTGCGCCGCGAGGCCGGCCCGGTCCTGTGAAGACCTGTTCCGTGTTTCGAGGATGGCATCATGCAACTGTCTGTGGCCCCTGTATTGGAGCCCGTCACTCGTGGGCACGTGCCCGCTTGCCGGATTGGGCGCAGGGACTGGTTTTTGATTCTGGCCATGCTGGTCGTAGTTTGCGGTCCGGTACCGGCATGGACGGTCGAGCCGGTTGCTGTACCGTCCGAGATCTCGCACTCTCGGAAGCGAGTGCCTTTAACCGCCGGGCAGATGCGGGCGCTGGCGTTATTATCTAAGGTCCGGCCGGAAACGCCCGTACCCTTGTTTCTGATTACGGATCCAAACAAGGATCCGGATGATCTCAGTGTCCTCGTGATTTCCAAGTACCTGCACGAACACGGATTCATTGACCTGCGTTGTGTCGTGACGACGCTTGGAAACCGTGAGACGCGTCGACGACGGGCTCGCTTTGTGAAAAGTGTCCTGAACGATCTCGGTTTGCTGGAAACTCGTGTGGGAGTGGGAGTCGATTACGCTTTCGCAGTTCGAAATCGAGAAGGAAACGTCGATGCGGCCGCTACGGCGGGACGTGAACGCGATCACGCGGTGTTTGTCGAAACGCCGTTATTGCGCGAGGTCGGCGTGGAAGATGACGGACAGCAATTACTGCAACAGGAACTGCAGCGAGTCGAAGACCGATCGGCGGTCCTGCTGGTCGTGGCCGGAATGACAGACGCGGCATTTCTGCTGCGCAATCAGGGAGAATTGGTGCGGCAGAAAGCCCGGCAGGTGGTCATCATGGGTGGGGTCGAGACGAACGCGGATGAGCGC
>JAFEBR010000994.1 GCA_018242565.1 Planctomycetota bacterium
CAGTGTGACCCCATGGTAACCCCATTGTCGGGAGATTACTTTCGTTTTGTCTGGGCGCCCTCGCAGACGCCAGTAGTATCGAGCGGTTTTGAAGCTTGAATCGCTGGCTTCCCCGCCACCCGACGTAAAGAAGAACCGCGTGATCTGGCGGTAGGTGATGCGGGCAAGTTTCTCTGCCAGTTCAATCGCCTGAGGGTTCGAGCTTCCGGCATAGCCTGAGCAATAGGCCAGAGTTTCCATCTGACGGGCCGCAACCGCAGCCAGTTCCGCACGTCCATGCCCGGCGGTGACGTTCCAGAGGCCGGCGAGTCCGTCGATGAATTCACGGCCATCGGCATCCGTTAAGAGGGCTCCCTGGCCGCGGATCCAGACGTGTCCTGCCGTAGAATGCAGTTTGCGATTGTGCAGCGGGTGAACGAGGTGTGCCAAGTCCCGCTCAAGCAGTTCGGCTTTGTTCCAGGTCATCAGGCTGCTCCGGCCGGTTCGTGCTCCGGCAGTCGATCGACATGGACTCCGACATGCACCGAGTGTTGCCCGCCCCCCAGGACCACTCCTTTGACGGGACTGACATCATCGTAGTCGCGTCCCCAGGCCAGCAGGATATGGCCGTCGCCGGGAACCACGTCGTTCGTGGGGTCGAGGTCGACCCAGCCGGTCCCAGGGCAATAGACCGACAACCAGGCGTGTGTGGCATCGGCACCTACCACCGGCTGCGCGCCTTTCGCTGGTTCGGTGCTGAGGTAACCACTGACGTAGCGTGCCGCCAGGCCCAGGGCACGCAGGCAGGCAATCTGAAAATGCGCGAAGTCCTGGCAGACGCCGCTGCGTTGAGAGTAGACATCCGTGATCGCGGTGGCCACGGTGGTCGACTGTGGGTCGTAGTCGAAATCGGCGTGGATGCGACTCGTCAGGTCGATCGCCGCTTCCAGAATCGGGCGTCCGGCAGGAAATGACGGTCGGGCGTAGTCCAGAAATTCCGGGCGGGCCTCGATGTAGCGGGAATTGTACAAAAACTCTGCCGCTCCCAGGCCTTCGGCACTGCGGTCAAATCGCAATTCGTCGCGTACTTCGTCCCACGGCAGCGTTTGCACCGGATCGACCGGGGGCGTCGTGTGAACGTCGATCGTATGTTCGGCTTTCAGGGTCAGTCTGCGATGCGACTCCTGGACAGCGAAAAACGTCGCAGGGTTCCCAAAGTAGTCCATCTGGCGGACGAGGACGGCCGGTTGGGGCGTAATCTGCAACGAGGTTTCGAGGCAGGTCTGCCCCGACGCCATTCGCGGCGCCAGGTGCGCCAGGTTCTGACACAGTGAGACCGGTTCTGTATAGTCGTAGGTCGTGATGTGGGTCACGCGGTACAGCAACGTCAATTCGCTTCCAGCTTGTGGCCAAACCGGGGCAAGACCGGTTCAGCGGCGCCGATTCCGGACGCCATTCCAGATTCCTGTGAACAGTGAGAACTTCCGTCGTTCTCGCCCTGTGGTACCGGGCCATGACCCGGGTTCCACAGTTTCTTCTTCAAAACATTTCCCCGCCGAGTTCGCAGCGGCGGGGCGCATGAGAGAGTTCTGCCATACTCACACTGTATGGCACCCGTCTGTGTGCCGTCAACTTCCTGTAGCGACGTTCAGCCGCCAACCCCACAGGAGAGGGGCTGGGCAAAGGAGTTTTCCCGGCGACGTCAAACCAGCTGAATTCGGGTCTGTTACCCGGGGAGCACTGGCCCGGGGACGTGGCGCCTGTTTGTGAGAGTGCGTCCTGTGTGGCTGACTGGCGTGAACTGATTGCGGAGCGCCAGCGCAATGAGTTGCCACCTGAAAAATACGGGTCAGGTGGCATGTCACGCGTGCATCAATCAACCGACGACGTTATTGTGGGGGTCGTCTGAAATACTCATATCCCGAAAGACTCAATTCGATGACCTCGATCACGCGACGAATCGTAATTCTGGGTGGAGGTTTTGGCGGCGTCTACACGGCTCAGGCGCTTGAGAAACTGCTCAAGAACGACCCGGGGACCGAAGTGACGCTGGTCTCGAAAGAGAATTACTTCACATTCCATCCGATGTTACCCGAAGTGATCTCGGGAGAAATCGGTCTCTTGGACACGGTCAGCCCGCTGCATGGGTTGTTGCCTAGGACACGTGTCTTCGTCCGCGATATTGAAGCCATTGACACCGATCGCAAGATCGTACGGTTGCAGCCGGGGTTCTCACGGCGAGTGCAGGAGTTTCCCTATGACGATCTCGTGGTCGCCTTGGGGAACGTCACGGATTTTCGGGGCA
>JAFEBR010000995.1 GCA_018242565.1 Planctomycetota bacterium
CTGCAATCTGTGCCACAACACCCCCGGCATCAGCGTGGCGACAGATATTCTGCGGAAGCATGACAAAAAACATGGCACCCAATTGGAAGCCACGAAACCCGTGTTGTGTGCCAGTTGCCATGCCGACCCCGCGCTCGGCACCCCGGGCGTCAAAGGGGTCAAAACGATGTCCCATGCGATGCACGGTTCGCATGCCTCCCGCATGTCGTCATTGAATCTGAAAAACAACTGCTATGCCTGTCACCCCGGCGTGAAGACCGAATGTCAGCGCGATGTGCACCTGACCAAAGGGATCGTCTGCGTGAACTGTCATGGCGACATGGCAGCCGTCGGCAACGAGAAGCGTCGACCCTGGGTTGATGAACCGACCTGTGCCAGTTGTCACCAGAAGCGTAAGCCTAAATTCAGCTTTGAAGAGCCCGGCAAACTGTTCAAAGACTCGCGGGGACATGGTGGTGTGCACTGTGCCGCGTGTCACGGTCCGCAGCATGCGACAGGCCCGGCAACCACGAAACCAGACAACGCCCAGGCGATTCTGCAACAGGGCAAAGCTGGTGTGATCAACGACTGTACGGTGTGTCACTCCCAGAAGCCCGAAGAGGCGTTCTTCCACCATATTGATGATTGAACGTCAATCCTCTGGATAAACGCAGACATCAACTCGGCCCTGTCGCGTCCTGCTCGCGCAGCCTCTCCCGGAACGGTATTGTCGACCCAATCCGTTTCAGGTTGAGGGGCTGCGCTCTGGCAGGATGTGGCTGACCGCGACGGCAAACAGCACAAAGTTTGTGCCGATTGGCTGTGTGCCACAGGAAGACGTCGAAAAGAGGCGTGTGCCGAGAGCTCGGCAAAATTCGCGCCGCGGCTTACCGCTCGCAAGGGACGAGAGTGCCGGGCGACTGACAGCGATCTTCAGGACGATACAAACTGGTGGCCTGCGGGCCGGACTGTCAGCACGGGGCAGGGCGCTTTGCGCACGACTTTTTCAGCGCAACTGCCCAGCATCAGTTGCACGAAGCCGCTACGGCCGTGCGTGCCGAGAATGATCAGGTCGATTCCCGTTCCGGCGGCATAATCCACGATGGTCTGTGCCGGGTCTCCCAGCTTGACCACGGCTGTCGTCTTCAGCCCGCGCTGCTTCGCCGCACTGGCGATTTTTTCAGCCGACTGCCGGGCATGCTGTTCGATCCCTTCGAGAAAGCCTGGCGTCAGGGCCATGGCTGCACCGTAACCGGCCATCGTCAGCGTGGTATCGACGATGACATGCAGAATATGCAGGTCGGCCTGAAACTGGGTGGCAAACTCAAAGGCATAATCCTGCGCCGACTGACCGCAATCGCTGAAATCCGTCGCGAGCAGAACTTTTTTCAACGAAATCATGATCGTTCCTCCAGGAAGTATGACAGTGAACAGAGACAGATCACGCTGCCGCCGCCGACTGATTCAAGCGGATCACGACTGGGCACTTTTCTGACTGGTCAGCCGCGGCTTCTCAGCAAACCACCGTGTACCGGTCAGGCAAATATGCCTCGACGTTCCAGTTCGAGGTACAGTTTGCGCTCCACCGCCTTCATGTCACGGACATTCGTGGCGAATTCACACGGACACGATTCCCATTCATCATGTCCAGGTTGTCCCGGAAACACCGGCATGTTGTCCTGATGAAACCGGCTGAATTCTGTGACGGCGTTATCGAGTGCCGCCCAGGCTTCACGCAGCAATTCGTTGTCGTTGACTTCTTCCGGCATGTTCAGCGCTCCAGAAATTTCCAGTTTCAGACAGCAGTTTGGCGTTCACGCCCCGCGTCGTGTGTTCAATCCGTGTCGCAAAGTTCAGGATGAGTCTGGAAACCCCAGATGTCATCCCACAAAAAAAGCCTTCCGGCGCTGCAGCAGCGCGGGAAGGCTTTCATAGCCGAGAAGACGTCCACCTGTCGCAGGCGAACGTTCTTGTCTGTCATTATTCTGCCGCACCGAAGCGGAGTCGTCAACCCGAGGTCACGAAGAAGCCGGCTCGTACGTTCGAGCCGGCCTGGGGGCAGTCGGCGAGTTCATTTCCGGGGTGCCGTCGCATTTCGGGCGGCGGCCGGCGCAGCGGGTTCAATCCCTTTACCGACCGTTTCCACCTGCTGACCGAATTTGGCGAACCCTTTGCCGATTTCGTCCACGACAAACCCGGTGCCTTCGACCAGTTTTCCCGCGACCAGTCGCGTCTCTTTGGCCACGGCAGTTGTCGCTGTCTGTAAGGCATGCCCGGTTCGTGCCGCAGACTGTTCGAGTGTGTTGGCGGCGGCACGCAGTTGCTTCCCGGCTTTTTCATTTTGTCGCGCCCTCCACGAGCGTTCCGCCAGGACCCAGTGATGATGCGACAAGGCATGCAAGGCCCGGGCAAATGACGAATCGAGTTCGTGGACCGATTTCACCGTGCCATTTTCGACGCGGTGCGCCAGTTCCTCGAGTTCGTGCGCCGATTTGAGCAACGCCTGCCGGGAATTCTCGGCGGCCTGTCCCGAGGAAATCCTCAGGTAAATGGCCGCTTTGCGCATCTGGTCGGCGGCCTCTTTCAGGTCGATCGCCAGGAAGGCGCTGCGCGCTCGCTCCAGGTGGTTGCCGGGTTCGTCTGACAGATCGTTCCACAGTTCTTCATGGACCAGGAAATGACCCGCCGGGGTCGAGGGCAGTAATGTTTCAGGTTCCGGGTCGGCCCAGGTAGCGGCTCCCGCACTTCCGACAATGAGCAGCGACAGAAATAGAGTGAATGGCTTGAACATGATGCGCGCTCCTTCCTTGGAAACAGATCGCGACCTGCTCACGCACCGAAAGGCACCGATTGGTGTTCAGAATTCCGGTGGCGGTCGGGCTGTCAAAAGAAAAAGCCTCCGCATGCACATCTCGGCACGCAGAGGCTGTCTTAACCTCAACAGGCGATTGCCCCGCATGAGCAATCATGAAGTCTCTATAGATCTTATCGGCATCCCGGTCAATGTGTGATCAGTTGATCGTGCCCAGCCCACGCGAGTCCGTTCGCCTGAAATGAGCCGGTTTTTCCAGAGACTGACGGATCCACATTAGGCACAGCGCCGCAACTCGGCGTGCGAACCTGGGGGCCGTTACGGCCGGAAACTAACTGGCCAGTTTCGCCGCCTTCAGGGTGTTCGCCAGCAGCATCGTAATCGTCATCGGACCGACACCCCGGGGCACAGGGGTGATGGCCGAGGCCACTTCCGACACCGCCGCAAAAGCGACGTCACCCACGAGACGCTCACCGACTCGATTGATGCCGACGTCAATCACCACCGCGCCGGGTTTCACCATGTCGGCGGTGATGAATTCGGGCTGACCAATCGCGGCGACCAGAATGTCTGCGGTGCGGGCCACGGCCGCCAGATCCTTGGTGCGGCTATGACAAACCGTAACAGTCGCATCAGCCGCCTGGCCTTTTTGCAGCAGCATCAGTGCCAGTGGCCGGCCCACGATATCGCTGCGTCCCACGATGACCACATGCGCCCCCGGCACCGTGACCTGTTCATGGATCAGAATCTGCTGCACACCACTGGGCGTGCAGGGCAGAAATCGCGGACGTCCCTGTGACAGCAACCCCACATTTTCCGGGTGGAAGCAATCGACATCCTTGAGTGGTGACACGGCGTCGAGAATGGGCTGGGCAGCCAGGCCTTTGGGCAACGGCAACTGGACCAGAATGCCATGGACCGTCGGATCGGCATTCAACCGTTCGACCACGTGCAGCAGTTCCTGCTGTGTCGTTTCGGCCGGCAGTCTGACCAATGTGCTTTTGAACCCGGCTTTCTCGCAGGCCAGGTGTTTGTTTTTTACGTACACCGCGCTCGCCGGGTCGTCTCCGACCAGCACCGCCGTCAGGTGCGGCACGATGCCTGTCTGGTTACGAAAGTCGGTCGCCTCGCGGGCGATTTCGGCACGTAATGTCTCGGCAATCAAGCGGCCGTCGATGATTTTTGCAGTCATGTCTCTGACATTAACCGAGCGGCCACCAGTGGGCAATCAACCACAACAGTCCGCCGGCATAGGCACCGGCGGCGTAATCGTCGGCCATGATGCCCCAGCCTCCCGGCAGATGTTCCAGCCGTTTGGCCGGCCACGGTTTCGTGATGTCAAACAGTCGGAACAGAGCAAACCCCACGACCGCCGAAGTCGAGGTGAGCGGTACGCACAGGAACACCACGGAAAATGCCGCGATTTCATCGAGGACGACGGCACCGGGATCTTCCTTGCCCAATTGACGGGCCCCGATGCCGCAGAGTGGAGCCCCGATCAGAAAACAGAACGCCGGCGTTCCCCACTGGACCCAGGTGGGAAGCTGTTGCATCAACCAGGCCAACGGCAATCCCAGCAGGCTGCCCCAGGTTCCGGGAGCGAAAGGGATCAAACCGACGCCGAAGCCGGTCGCCAGAAACAGGGCGAGCCGCCCGCCGAGATTTCCGCCGGATGCAGGATTCGATGGTGAAGGCGATTGATTCACTGGCAGCGCGCGAGCCGGAAGACGTCGTATTGTTTCAATGAGGACGTGATCGTAAGCGCCACCGCCAGTCACGGCAACACCCCAAAGGCAATCCCCCGGGTGGCCGCGACGCTTCCAAGCGTCGGGGTCGCGCAGCGACAAGAGGGCGCGCCATCGGCATTCCTGGCGGGATCGGGCTCCATGCCATCTCGCACGTCCACGCTGCTGTTGAAAGCTATTCCGCCGCGTCGGATTTGGGCCGTGCGACCGAAATCAGAAGCACTACTCGGTTCTCTGCCGAGTCGGCATCCCCCGTCGATCCCTGTCGCCCGGCGGCCGGTATCAATTCAGTGATGTCGGTCAGCACCGATTCCCCCGCCTGCAGCGTAAATCGCCGCCGAGATCGTGGGCTGGCGGATTCGCTGTCGGCCGGTTCGAGAACTAAGACCGATTCCTGGTCACCCAGGCTCAGCTTCAATTTCAAACTCGGCACAACGATTGTTGATTTGGCAGCCGCCTGTTGACCGGCCTGCAGGCCGGCCGACTGACCGTTCCACAACAGAAATCGAGCGCCCGCCGCCTTGTGGGAGCCAGACTCTTTACTGGACAATTCCCGGGCCGTTTGTGCCTGGGGCTCAGATAAAAACGTGGCCTGTTGAAACAGGCTGGTCAAAACGTCGTCGAGGTCGAGGGCCTCTTGAAGTTCTGATGCAGGGACCATGAGCACATCCAGCCGCACTTCGGCTCGCCGAGCCGCCGATTCCTGAATCTGCTTGAGTTGCTGGCGAATCTCCGTCTGCAGGGGACCTGACTGGTGAACGACAAAAGTTCCCGTCCGTGCCTGCCCCGTCAAAACCTCGTCGAGACTTTCCTGTCCGTCCGGATCGACGACTTGGCAAATCTGTCGATAGAGGTCCTTGAATTCCGTTTGCAAGGCGGTGTCGAGTTCGCCCTGATTGTCGAGGCCGGGTTCTGCATGGGCTGTCGCCGACGGATGGTCGGGGACCACCTCAGACCACGTGATCTGCACCTCCTGGTGTTTCCGTCGGAGCATTGGCGAAACGTCGATCGTTTCGGACTCGGCGGACACTTGTTGCAGTGTGATGCGAGCGGCCCGCTGTTTCTGGATCTCTGCATATTTCGTGCTCGCCAGAGTCAGTTCCCGCCGAGAACTGCGCAGGTCGATACCCGAGCGCGTCTCTCGGTAGGGCTGATGCGACTGGTAGAGCTCGAGTTGCTGGCGGACGTGACTCTGAATGGGTTCGGGCGCCTCGCCAGCGGCCGCCATGGCGACAAGTTCGGTCTGCAATTGCACGGCGGTTGCGAAGTCTCCGGCATTGGCATGCACCGCGGCACGGATCTGCAACAGGTTGGCGGCACCCAGTTTGTCAGCGACGGCCGGCTGGAGCGCGCCAAACGTCAGGGCCCGCAGCGCCTGTCCACAGTCTCGGATTTCCGGGTCGGCGGACGTGGCGAGAATCCACGCACGCGAGGCCCAGGCCGATCCACCGGAAAAATCGAGCCGACGCGCCTCATCCAGGTCGCGCAGGGCCTGGGGCAGGTCGCCCAAGAGTTCTGACAAGATGGCTCGCTCGGAATACCACTGCCTGATGGCGAGACTTGCGTCTGGGATGTCATCGGTCTGTTGAGGAGACGCCGCCGGTTTCTCTGCCTGGCGTTCTCCCTGCCACGGTTTGTGTTTGGCCAGTCGGCCCAAGTCGGGTTCGGCAGGGGGCCGTGGCGCCGTCGCGGCGGACGTCTGTTGTCGGCGTGCCCGCAATTCCATTAGGCAGCGATGAATGATGACATCGACATCGTCTCGCGCCTCGGCGAATCGTCCGAGTTCTGCCAGAATCACCCCTCGGCGCCACAGGGAATCGTTCGTAGGCTCTTTCTCGACCGCGACATTCCAGTCCTGCAGCGCGCGTTCGTAGTCACCCCGATTGATCCAGGCTCGAGCGCGGTTCTTTCGCGCCAGGACGTGTTCCGGGTCGATCTGCAGGGCCTTGTCCAAATCCGGCAGTGCTTCGTCCCAGCGTTCCAGATGCGCGTACACCACTCCCCGGCTGGCCCAGTTCGCAGCGACTTCAGGCGCCAATTCGATGAGTTCCGTCAGATCGTCCAGCAGTGCCGGGTATTGCTTGAGCTTGTAATGCAGTCTCGACCGGACTTCGCGTGCCGCGTACGACTGGGGATTCAGTCGCAAGGCCGTCGCAATATCCGCGAGGGCGAGCTCGATCTCACCAATTTCCAGCAAGACTTCGGCTCGTTTTTCGTAGAGCAGACTGCGGCGGGGAAACAGGTCGATGGCGCGATCAAAGTCCTCGCGGGCCGATTGCCATTGATACTGGCAGCGGTACAGAATTCCGCGCACCGTGTAGAGTGCATGTTCATAGGGGTGCTCGCGAATGATCTCGTCGAGTCCCTGTTCCGCGAGTTCCACTTTGCCGGCCGCACCGAGAAAATTGCTGCGGAAGGCGATGGTCCCGGCATCGTGGGCCCCCACCTGCAAAGCCATCTGCAGATCGTCGAGTGCATGGCGTGTATGACCGCGTTTTTGCCAGAGGCGCGCCCGCAAACAATAGGCCCGTGACGACCGCGGATTCTCACACAGTGCGTCGTTGCAGTCGTCGAGCGCTTTTTGCAGATCCCCTTGCGCATCGTAGATTTCACTGCGCATCGTCAGTCGTCCCGGGTCTGTCGGAGCCAGTTGAAAAACCTGCTCACAGTCGGCAAAGGCCTGGGTAAAGTCGTGACGATGCAAGGCGTTCTGAATACGGACTTCATAGAGATGGAGATCATTCGGCGACAGCCGAATGGCGGCATCAAAATCCGCCTGGGCTTTGTCGTGTTGTCCCTGCGCGTCGTAACAGCAGCCGCGCATCGTCAGCGCGGGGACTGTATCGGCATCTTCCTCAAGTGTCGCTGAGAAATCGGCCACCGCTTCGTCATACTCGCCTCGACCGAAGCGTATCGCACCGCGCCACGCCAGCAACTTGGCTCTGGACATGTCGCCGTGCTCGAGCAGGTCATCCATGTCGCGCAGCGCCAGGACGCACTTGCGTTCGCTCAACAAGGCACACATTCGCAACAGGCGGGCGTTTGAGTCGTGAGCATTGGACTTCAGGATCTGGTCCAGGTCCTGGACCGCCCGGCCATAGTCGTGTTTCCGCAACAGCGCCAGGGCGCGTGACCAGTGCGCGGCCGCCGAGTCGGGGTTGGTCTCGACGACAAAATTCAGCAGAGGCAGGCCCACATCCAGTGTTCCCTGCGATGTGCGCAGCGGAATCTCCCCCGCGTCCGCGCGATCCGTGCGAAAGGTCGGGATTCCATTCTGGTAATCGATGTCGAACGCGAACGAAGCCGGTTCGACGTCGTCTGTGTCATCGCTGGCAACAGTCGGTGGAACGACGATCCACAGCGCGGCCAGCACGATCCAGATCGCGCTGGCAAATGCCTGACGCACTCGGCCCATGTCGGATGACATTGGAAATTCCTTCCACTTCGAAAGCTGGCGAATTCGTCCTGAATTTCAGCGGGGGATTATGCCAGCTTCGGGCAAACTGAGGAAGATGGGTTTTTCGGGCCGATTTGCTCGGTGTCGACGGCTCGGCGCCGTGCCAACGGACGGGATCGTGGGTGTCTGTGCCAGACAGAAACGCTCTGGACGCTGGATCGGCCGCCGGCGTGAAGCCCCGAGGCGGCGTGATCTGATCGGCGGTGGCCTTCAGGTCTTCGGACGCGCGTAGTACAGCGTTCGCGAACCCGATTCGAGTGGCTCCTGGCGGAGGACGTCGAAATATTCACGCAGCCAGCGCTCGAACAATTCCGGAGTGTAGTCCGCCGACTGATCCCGGCGGTTCCGCAGCATCTGCTGCACCATGGGATCGTGGCGATCGACGAACTCGATGACCAGTCGCGATTTCAGCCCGGCGAGCCACTGCAGCAATTCCTGCAACGGAATCCCGGCGTCAATCACCAGGTGATGGATCAGCGCGAGTGCCAGGATCAGGTCGGGAGTGCCCCGCTCCCAGAGGGCTTTGCGCTCTTTGCCGCGCCAGCCCAGGCCGGTGGAGGGATCGGCCACATTGCCGACGAGGGGCAGAATCTTTCGCGCCGCCGCCGAATTTCCTTCGGCTTTCAATGTTTGATACAGCCGCTCGACGCTGGCATGGTCGTAGTCCATGGCCACCACCTGCTCGGCGTGTTCCGCGACGATCCGCGAGTAGTCGCCTGTATTACAGCCCAGGTCCCAGGCCAGTTTGAGCGGTGTTTCCGCCGCCGCGGCTTTGACAAATCGCGCCTTCCGTTCAGCGTCCGCCGACGTGTACGTATTGTGCCCGGCGTATCCCGACCAATGGGACGTGACATTCCATTTCAGTCGGCGGATGAGTTTCGTCAGCCCGGCAGCGTTGCCAGCGATGAGATTTTTATCGAACCCGGCCCGGGGGAGTTCGCTGCGCAGATTGCAGTCGCGGACCGCCGAGGCCCCCTGCAGGCGGGCATGCAGCCAGACGTGCGTGAGTACGCCAGAATGAAACAGATGCGACCAGTCCGAGAAGAGTTTGGCGCACTCAGCGGGGGTGATGCCATCGAGCTTGCCTCGCAGCAGCGGGTGATAGCCAATCCCCAGGTACGCCTGCAGCATCAGTGGGAAGAGGGCGGTCTGGCAGAACTGTCGATAGCCGGCCCAAGGCTGGCCGGGGACGAGTTTCTCAAACGACACCACGTCAATGAACACCGGGCGTGTGCCGATCCACTGCACGTTATAGATCGTGCCATCCTTCAGGGTGAAATCGTCGGCGAGTGCAGCCCGGAGCAGATCCAACTGCAGCAACGCCGCATCCTGCAGCATGCCGAACGACCATTCGTACGGATAACTGACAAAGGGGATGCGTTCATGTTCGAGGACGCCCGCCCAGGTTGCGGATTCGCTGGCCAGGCCGGCCCACAGTTGTTGATCTGCGGTTCGCGTGCGGACGACCTGACCGGCGCTCTGCGCCTGCTGAAAGAATTTCGCCGCCGCGACGGCCTGCCACTCGTCGAGCGCCGTTTTACTGAGCGCCCGCAACACGGCCCCTTCGGGCCCGTAAAACACGCGCCCTTCCCGGTCACGATACGACCCGGCTTCATACGTCAGTGAACTGGCCATGATCAGCGAGCTGCATTCAGCCCTGGGGCACCTTGTTGAATCGTTACTTTCTTCGGAACACGCACAGTCCGCCAGAGGCTTCCTGCAAGATCTCTCGCGCCGCTTGCCTGCGGATCAAACCTCTGTGAAACCGCACAAAATCCGCGGTATTACCGCTTCAGGAGACATTTCATTCTATCGAAAACCGCAAATGACAGCGATGGCCCGACCTCGCAATTTGTCTTACTCCCCTTGTCGTAGGGCAGAACTCCGCCTGCCGCGATGGGGCCCCCGACTGGCACCACGGATGGCAGGCCAAAGGAAATCCACTCGAACGGTCCTGATCGTGACCGGCCATTTCTCCGAGCAGCGACGAAACACGTTGTTCTCGAAGTCGAACTCCACAGCGGCTACCGTTTGATTTCCATCAAGTACGCCGTCAAGTGCTTGATCTTCGCATCCTGCATCACGAAGACATCACAGAAGGCCGTGTTCAGAAGTCCGCCATCCGTTCGAGAAATCTGCACACGTCCCTCGGCGATGACCACGTTGTTCTCTTCGGTCAGGCGTGTGACGGTGATTGTGCAACTGACAATCCCCTCGTTCGTGTTTTGTTTGGCGAAGTCAGCCTTGCCCTGTGTGTGGGACACGTCGGGTATGACCCATTCAACATCGTCGGTCAGGCAGGCCAGCACATCCGCATGATGCGACTTGCTGACGGCTTCCATGAACTTCTGCACGGTCTGCTTGTTGGCAGTCATCGGGTGGCGCTCGACGCATGTGGGTAAAGTTTGGATTCCGTCGCCATCCGGGCGGCTGGGGGGACGGCCCAGGGCTGAACCCGGCCAAAGTACGGACCGGCCCAACGGACAGGTAGGGCAGGCGGCCGACGGGCTTGGCCGACCCTGGTTTGCCGCGGCGAGAGCGGTGGAACGATTTGTTTGGCTGCCTGCTTGGACAATGAATCGAACCTGGCCTGAATTCGTCGTGCACGTTGTGTTATGACGCGATGCGGTCGATGGCAACTCTCGCGCTTACCGTTTCGGGACAGCGAACCGGAGGGCGTGCTGGCTTTTCTGGCGTGTGCGGAGGTGAGTGCTTTAGGCAAAACGCCATCGTCCACGCGATGTATCGGCTCGTCCGGCGTTGCTTTCATTTCGGAGACGCCCCCATTTCCGGCAAGAATATCGATCAGCGTAAAGTGTGGATCGAAAACCACTGGCGATGGACTTCCGCACCGCGGCACGATGCACAAACGGGACAGGCCGAGTTGTTTAACCCCAGGCCATCAGCGAGGCCTTGAAGTGACTCCCACCGCTGATTGGGGCCAGGTCCATTTCAGCCTCGGGGCATCGATTGCGATTTGACCCTGCCGTTGTCCTTGGGCATGGGGCTTACTGCCGCACTGGCACGGAATGGTGCCTGGGGTCTCAGAGCCATCCACGAATTGGCGTGGTCCTGCGAACAGGACACAGCACATGAATTGTCACGCGGCAACAGTGATGTGGGTGGCAGAAACCCTGTCGACAAGCCATTGGCCCCGTTGAACAACCACCGTCGTCACTCCGACTTCGCTGCCTGCCGAACAAACCGTTCTGCGGCGAACGAAAGGATCCGCTCGGTGGTTTCACCCGCACGAACTTCGATCTCAAGATTCTTTTCCAGGAATCCCGGGCGTTCGTGCCAGATGCAGAATCTGTGTTTTCCCGTCGGCAACGAGTCGATGCGGAAGTTTCCGGTCTTGTCGGTAATCGCCACGTAGGGATGGTCCAGGGGCAGGAAATACGCTGACATGAACATGTGGAGATCACAAAAAATACCCATGGGCTGACGTTCCGATTTGTGAAACTGGTACGGTTCTTCCTGGAGAGACTTGATGATAGGACTCGTCGGATCTCGATTTCTGTTCGTCCGAAATCGGAGGTTGTGTGGCAACGGGTCATTCCATTTCGCCAACAGCGTTTGTCCGCACCGGATCGCCAGCGCGTGCGGCCGAAACTGGCAGCCTTCCATGGCGAGCACCACCGGTGCGGTGGGCACTGGCAGCGGGTTGTAGCCAATCGGGGCTTCCTGCAGATACACGAAGACATTCTGTACCCCTTGTTCCGCATCGCCATGAACGATCAGCGATTCGTCGAGGAGTTCGTCGTCCACGAGGCATTCGGAATCCTTGACGGTTGGGTCTCCCTTGCGGGCCAGCACACTGGGCACGGGCGGGGTACCGATGTATCGCACGCTCCCCTCGAATGAGCCGAAAGATTCGGCCGTGCCGTGCACTTCGGGCTTGGTAACCATTCTCTCGTTCGGGCGAATTCGAACCGTCACGGCGGGATCGGCAGAATCTCGTGTGTGCGACGAGGTGATCCACCACACACTCAACACGAGCAACGCGGCAGACACCACCCCCGTCGCGTTGAATCGCCTGGACGCGAGTCCCGGTCCCCATTTGAATCCTTCAAACTTGTCGCCCACGGCAGGTCTCCCGCCTCATGCAAATGGCAATCGGATTGTCGGAAACAGAACGCCAGTTCCAACGGGCCCAATTCCATTCGATTTCAGGATAGGGCGAATACGAATCGTGTGTCCAGCGATTCTGTGGCGTCGCCCCGGGCTCCCCGAGAGGCCTTCCGTGTGTCCGAAAGCAGAGAACCAAAGCGTCGCTGAACGTGAGGAATGACGCGGGCCTGTCAGATCACGCCACGTCAATGCGTTCTGTACGGCGGGAGGAACCGTACTGGCTCTCGAGCACTCAGCTCTACTCTGCATATAACAAACAA
>JAFEBR010000996.1 GCA_018242565.1 Planctomycetota bacterium
ACAGGGCCAGGTCGCGATAGACCGGACCCGGGCCGTCGCCGAACAAGTCCTGCAATGCGTCAATCTCGCCGTGGAGCAGGGGATTCAGCCCGGTTTTATTCCAGCCACGCGCGATGATCTGGCCAGTTCCGCCGTTGACAATGACCGCGCCAAACGGGGCCTGCGGCGCGTTGGTGGCGGCGGCAATGGCCTGCCACATGTAGTCAGCATGATTCCAGGGAGCTGATTCGGAGTTCGGGACATTCGCAGGTGGCATCGCAGGTTGCTCCGTTTCCAGAGGCCGTGTGGGATTCTGTGTCAGGCAGAAGTCTGTCGCGCCGCTCGACTCGGAACACCATCGGTCGCTACGCCCCACAGATCTTGCAACACGGCCTCGGCGGCCCGGCGGCCGGAAACCAGCGCGCCTTGAATCGACGCATTATCGAGATGGTCACCACACACATACAGCCCCCGATGCCGCACCGGGCGCTCGGGGCGGGCGAGCGCTGGCGGTGACTGATCCGGCAGCGCATACGGTATCCGATAAGTCCTCAAAAGTCGCCAGTCGCGGGCACCGGCCCCAAACCAGTCGATGAGCTGGTCTCGCACCGCCGGTTCCAATGCCTTTCGCTCGGCCGGGGCGGACAAGACGGAGACCGAGACCAGGTGCTCGCCCGGGGGGCCATAGGTCGCGGCGACATTTGTCGGCACGCACAGATTGTTGATCGGTCCGCGGCCTTCGCCGTTCAGCACCAGCAGCGGTTCATCGACCGGTGGGCGGGGCGCTGCGTAATACAGGCAGGTCACGCCCACGCCCTGTGAGTTCAGCGAGCCCCCCGCCAGCTTCGCTGCGGCAGGTCCTTCGACGGCCAGTATCACCGCAGGGGCCGACAATTGTTCGCCCGATGCCAGTGTGACGGAGCGAGGCCGCACCGCGGTCACCGTCGTGTTGAGTCGAATCGCATCAGCGGCCAGACTGGCTGCCAGTTGCCGCGGGATGGCTCGCATTCCGGCTGACGGGAGACACGCGGCGCCTCGCGAGAACATGCGGAACACAAATTGAAACATTTTTGACGAGGTGCGCAACTTCGGATCCAGAAAGACCCCGGAGAGAAACGGGCGTAAGAATTTCTCCACTATCTCTGGTGATAAGCCTGCCTGCCGCAGTGCATCGAGGGTCGTCTGCTCGGGACCATCGAAACAGGCTGCCAGCGGACCGCGGTTGACGTTCCACACGAGTCGCGCCAGTCGCAGTTTATCGGCGGCATTTCCCACCGGGGAAAACAAAGTGCTGAGCGCGGCCGTGGGATGTCGACGTGGGTCGGCAACGCGGACGAACTTCCCCGCTTGCCTCACGAGGGCACCGGCCTGAAACGGTTGCAGTTTTAGAGCAGCGAAATCGAGCACACGCTGAGCTTCAGGGTAACTGTCCAGCAGCACCTGAAATCCCCGGTCGAGCTGAAAGCCTTCGACGCGATCGGTCCGGATACGGCCCCCGACGTCATCGGATTGTTCCAGGATCAGGGGGCTGCGGCCGGCCTGCTGAAGTTGCCGGGCACAGGCCAGCCCTGCCAATCCGGCTCCCACGATCAGGGTGTCATACATGGTTTCACGACTCAGTTGTGTCTGCAGAACTTAGAATTTGGCTGCCAGCGGTGCTCGTGGCGGCACGGCAGGTTCACCCGCCAACTGCCGCGGCGCTTGCCCACCCGAATCCGTGGGGCCCGCGGTGGCCGCGCGGGCCAGGTTCCGCAGCATGCCGGCGAACACGAACTCATGCAGCGGGTAAATTCCGTACCAGTACAGCAACCCCCACAGGCCGCACGGATCAAAAATGGCGGTTTGCCGAATGGTACTGCCGCTCTCGGTGGGGGTGACTTCGAATTCCAGCCAGGCTCTTCCCGGCAGCTTCATTTCCGCTCGCAGTCGCAGCCGTTTCGGGGAATCAAATTCCTCAACCCGCCAGCAGTCGAGCGCGTCGCCGATCTGTACAAACTCTGGGTGGCGTCGGCCCCGGCGGATGCCCACA
>JAFEBR010000997.1 GCA_018242565.1 Planctomycetota bacterium
CAACCCCAGCAGATCCCGCTCGGTGTCCACCCAGGCCCCGGTCAGGGCGATCCCTTCCAGTGTCAGTCGCACTCCCTCGACGACCGGCGCATACGTTTCATAATTCTGCAGGCGGAAGAACTGTCCCGGCTGAAATTTCTTCGCGGCGGCAGGAGCCCGGACGACGACCTCCACGATTGTGGGTGTCAGTCGCCGGACCGAGACGACCCGTGGGACCAGCGCGTCATCGAGCTTGGTGGTCAGTTCCTGGAAGGCGGTGAGTGGCGTGGGCCGGGTTTCGGCCTGGGCAATTTCCCGGGCGAACAGACGCGCCACCTGGGGGGCTCCGTGTTTGGCCGAGGCCATGGCTTTGACCACGCTGCCGGCAAAATCAGGATGATTGTCGCCGTAGTACGAGACGAAGCGGCCGGCCTGATGGTACGAAGTGAAGACCGCATCCCGCGCGGGTTCATGCACGGCGACCAGCGTCCAGGCATCTCCCGTTTGTTCCAGGCGGTGCTTCTGGAAGAATCGGCCGTTTTGATCGAGGTGGAAGGTCCCCGGCAATTCGCGTTCGTAAACGGTGTTGGGGGTCGTTCCGGCGGCGACACAAACCGAGCGGGCTGGCAGGACGAAATCGGTTCCGTCGCCGCGCTCGCACCGCAATCCGGAAACCGCTCCGAACTCATTGGGCAGGGCTTCGACGGGCGATGTGTTCTCCAGGAACCAGACTCCTTCAGCCAGGGCCTCGGCAACCTCTTCGTGGTTCTGCCGATAAGCGGGCGAGTCCGAGAGTTTCTTGCGATAGATGATCGAGACACCACCCCATTTCTGGCAGAGTGCCACGAGGTCGGGTTCGCGTCCCTGTTCGCGGGCCGCGAGGCGTTCCTGGCGGATGGCGTGGCCGTGTTCGAGAAACGTTTTGAGAATGGCCGTTTCTTCGGGATCGCACATGCGCCACACCTGCTCGGTCCCCAGCGTCTCGCTCAAGCGTTCGAATTGCGTCAGCGCTTTTTCGACCTGAATCGGGTAGTACGCCAGCAGTTCGCTGGCGGCATCGATCGCCGTCAAACCGCCGCCGATGACGACGGCCGGTAATTGGACCTGCAGATTGGCCAGCGACGAACGCTTGAAGGCCCCGGTCAGTTGCAGGGCCATCAGAAAATCACTGGCTTTACGGATACCCCGGATGAGATTGTTCTTGAGCGAGATGACCGTCGGTTTGCCAGCACCCATGGCGAGCGCCACATGGTGGAAACCGAGGTTCCAGGCATCGTCCACCGACAGGGTTCCACCGAAGCGGATGCCGCCATAGAGGCGGACGTTTTGTCGCCGCAGCAGTGTCAGATACATCACCGTCAGAAACGTCTTATCCCAGCGAACGGTGATGCCGTATTCCGAAACCCCACCGAACCCGAGCAGAATGCGTTCATCCAGCGCCGTCTGGAGTTCCTGGAAATCGCGAATGGCACGCGGGACGGGGCGTCCCTGTCCGGTGAGTTCCGGGGCGAGCGGTTCGAGTTTTAACCCGTCAATGCCCACGACTCCGAAGCCGTCGTTGGCAAGATAGTTCGCCAGTGTGTAGCCCGCGGGGCCCAGGCCAACGACCAGCACGTTGACTCCCTGGTAGGGCAGGGCATACGGTCGGCGATGGTTGAGGGGATTGAATCGTGTCAGCAGGCTGTAGATTTCGAAGCCAAAAGGCAGGCCCAGCACGTCTTTGACGACGCCGGTTTCTGTCTGGGGGATGTTGACCGGATCCTGCTTCTGGTAGATGCAGCCTTTCATGCAGTCATTGCAGATGCGATGGCCCGTTCCGGGACACATCGGGTTGTCGAGCATGACCATGGCCAGTGCGGCGATCAGCGAACCCTCGCGATGCAACAGGTGCATCTCCGAAATCCGCTCTTCGAGCGGGCACCCGGTGAGGGGAATTCCCAGCGGGTTTTTTTGATGTGCCCCCGACGCATCACGGAATCCGTGGGAGCAGGAATCTTTTTCGCGGGGATGGCACACGATGCAGTAATCGACTTCCCGCAGGACTTCTTTGCGGTTCATCCGCGGATCGGTCAGGTCGAAACCATCCCGCAACTTGCGGTGTTCCGCGACGCCCCCCACCATTTCTGGAATCTCGGCACGGGGATACTCGATCTGAACCAGGTGTTCGAAATCGAGCTTTTCGGGGCGGACGAAAGAAGACCAGAATTGAACTTCGTGGCGACGCTCGGAGGTCGCCTGCACCTGAATGCACCAGGCGGCCAGTTCGGCCAGAACGTGGGTGGCGCGCTCGGACAGCGTTGTCCCGGTCACCTCGGCGCAGATCCGCGAGGCCAAATCGGTGTCGGACGCCGCAACCGTTCCCTGTTTCGGGGGCTTTTCGCAGGCCAGGAGCGCCAGGGTGGCGGTGGCGAGCCGAATTTCCGGGTCGTCGTGCGGTGGTGTGGCGGCCAGGACCTGATGGTATCGGGCGTCGAGCGCGGCAAATTCCTCGTTCGTCACGGCAGGCTGGCCGAGGTGTTTAAAGACTCTCGTCCGCAGAAAATCCTGCCGAAAGCGAAAGACGATGTCGATGCTCCGCACCGCGTCGCGTTCGGCGGCGACGGCCGTTTCAATTCGAAAGAGGGCCGCCAGGAATTGTTCGAGTTGCTGCGCCAGTGCGATCAGGACGTCGGATTGCGCGGGCTTTTTCAGAGCACCGGCCGCGTGCTGTTGAAAGGTGGCCTGCAGCGTCGGCTGCCGTTCATTCACGAAATCCCAGAAGGCGGTATGCAGGTCACGCAGACGTTGTGGGTTGTGTAAATCGGAAAAGACAAAGCCGTCGATTCCCAGCGAAAAATCTTCCGTGACAGCGTCCACCACCGGCGACCTCCAGATCCTCAATGACTGCGACTCGCGGTCGAATCGCTTTTACCGGCGAGATTGTCTTACGCTGCAGGGGGGGGCGTCAAGTAGTGCTCGGCCCTGTGTGTGGTGATCGGTTGGGCGAAGGGGCTCTGCCAGTGGCCCAGCCGCAATTGACAGTGACTGAAAATTGGCCTAAACAGAAGCGAAAGTGGCGATTCCGTTGCCCAGTCCAGCCTGTGCGTGGGAATTGAAAGCAATTCATGGTGCCCCTCACTGAGACACTTGTCATCGTCGTTGCGATTGTGGGGGCGGTGGTGTGGCGACGTCAGATTCGAGGTCAGCACGACCGTTTCCTGACATGGCTATCGGAGCGACCGGTGTTGGCGGTCGTGCTCGCAGGCAGTATCGGACTCTTCGCCAGCGTGGCGTACGGATTCTGGCAGGGAATTCCGATCCCGGGCGCGCACGATGAATTCAGCTATCTGCTGGCCGCCGACACTTATGCACACGGACGCTTGACCAACCCCAGTCCACCTGGCTGGCCGCACTGGGAGAACATGCACATCATTGTGCAGCCGACGTATATGTCGAAGTACCCTCCTGGTCAGGGACTGGTCCTGGCACTGGGGCAGGTCGTGTGCGGATTGCCGATCGCCGGCGCCTGGCTCAGTGTCGGATTGGCCGCCGCTGCGATGTGCTGGATGCTGCAGGGTTACGTGCCGAACGGCTGGGCCTGTCTGGCAGGAATTGCGCTGGGGCTGAAGATGTCCATCGGCTATTGGGGGCAATCGTACTGGGGCGGCGCCCTGGCATTGGTGGGCGGAGCCTTGTTGTTCGGTGCCACCATCCGCGGGGCTGTCCGTCCGAAATGGTATTGGGGGGTAGTCCTGGGGGCCGGACTGGCCATTCTCTCGGTGACACGTCCCTACGAGGGGCTGGTGGCATCCGCGGTGGCCGTCGTCATCTGGGCTCGGACGGTCCGGCTCCGCGAACGCGCTCGGCACGAGTCTGGTGGCCACGCAGAGACGGGATTTGGTGCGGATGGTTCCAGCACATCTTCGGCGCGACAGGCGTTGTGCTGGTGGTGCGGACACGTTTCGCTGGTTTGTGCTGCGTTTGTCGTCGTGGGAGCGGCCCTCGGTTGGCAGGCATACAACAATTTCCGGATCACCGGTGCGTGGTGGAAGTTGCCGTATCAGGTTCACGATGAGCAGTACGCGGCCTGCCCGACTTTTTTCTGGCAGCCGGAACGCGTTCAGCCGGCCTATCGGCATTCCGATATGGAAGCCTATTTCGTGGGTTGGGAACACGAACGGTACCTGAAAAAGCGCTGGGCTTCAGGGTTCAACGGTTCGGTGTTCACGAAAGCCTGGATTCTGAGCATTGCCTTCGTGGGGCCATTGCTGGCGATGCCAGTGCTTTTGGCGGTGTGGCAACACCGTGTGGCCGGTGTGTGGCAGGCACTGGGCGTTTTAGGCATCGTCTTGCTGGCGATGACGCAAACGCTATACCTGCATCCGCATTATGTGGCCCCCTTTGTCGGCTTTGTGTATCTGATCGCCGTGCAGGGATTCAGGCTGATGCGCGGATTCGGTCGCCTGGGACCGGCTCTGGCTCCCGCGTTGTGTCTGGCGGCGGTGATCGGACCACCCGTCGCGGGGTTGTGTCACCCTTATCGCCACGGAACCCGACGCAGTGCCCTGGAGAAGCGCTTGCGCGCCGAACCGGGCGACCATCTGGTGCTGATGCAACCGGGGGCCGACTACGATGTTCATGAGGGCTGGATCTACAATCTGGCGGAGCTCTCGGAAGCTCGCATACTGTGGGCCCGCTCGCTTGATCCTGCCGCGGATGCGCGCCTGATCGAACAGTTTCCGCAGCGCACAGTCTGGCGACTCAACCTGGATCGGCGTCGCGCCGACTTGCAGTTGGATACCGAGCTCAAGCCGAGGTCGACCGGGAGCCCATAAGTGGGGCAGCCCAACAACGAACGCGGATCGGACCTCACAACACCCGCTGCACGGAATCACCAACGGTAATTGATCCGGCCTGGACAACGTTGGTCAGCACTCCGAACCGGCCCCGAACGAGGCCCTTGAACTTTCCTTGAATGTGTTCAAATCGATCGCAGCCGGTGCGAGGCTCGGTCACTTCCACGATGCTCGTGGACCCGAGTTGCAAGCGGGCACCCTGAGGCAGCGTATTGACGTCGAGTCCCTCGATGATGAGTTGTTCACCCAGCTCCCCGGGGGCCGTGCGAAATCCTTCAGCCGCGAGGATCGCGAGTGTCTCGGCCGACATGAGACTCAGCTCGCGCCCTTTCCAGCGGCCTTTTCTGTCCCCCTCGATCCCATGGCCGACGACGAGTTGGGCCGTCGTGAGGGGCACCCGGTGGTAATGATCCTGGGGGCGTGGTTCGTCGGTCGGCGGAGAGTAGACGATACTGACGATGGTGGCCATCGCGGGCATCCTGTGTGAGTGACGAGGACTGGGGGATCAGCGCATATTGATCGGGTCCATATCGACCGCGAATTCGACGTCGGCTGCGGGCTTGAACTGATCCCGCACGCGGCGCCAGAGATCCTGCAGCGTCTCAAATTGGACTGCCGAAAGCTGAAAGTGAAACCGAAAACTCCCTTTGAGTCGGGCGACCGGTGCCGGGGCCGGGCCCATCACGCGGATGGGCAGAGCATGGGTGGCGATTGCCGCCCGCACCGTCTCGGCCATCCGCCGGGCCTCCGCCAGGGTCGCCTGTTCATCCGGTCCGCGAATGATCAGCCGGGCCAGATGTTCGAACGGGGGGGCCTGCATGGACCGTCGTTGTTCCAACTCCGCTCGGGCGAAACCGAGAAAATCATGCTCTGAGGCGCGGACGATGGCCGGCTCGCCGGGGCACGAAGTCTGCACCAGCACACGCCCCCCTTTGGGGCCGCGTCCGGTGCGACCGGCCACCTGGGCAATCAGTTGAAACGTCCGCTCGGTCGAGCGCAAGTCGGGTTGATGCAGCACGGTGTCGGCATCGATGACCCCCACGAGTGTGACGTTGGGGAAGTCAAGCCCTTTGGAGATCATCTGTGTTCCCAGCAGAATGCGGGCTTCGCCTTTGCGAAAGGCTTCCAGGGCCAGGTCGTGGCTGCCGTGCTTGCGCATCGAATCGCTGTCCATGCGGATACACGGCGCCTGCGGAAACCGGGACCGCACTTCTTGTTCCAGCCGCTGGGTGCCGATTCCCAGATACCGGATGCCCGCGTCGCCACAACCCGGGCAAGACGTCGGCGGGACGTTGTGATAATCGCAGGAGTGACAGACAATTTCATTCCGCTCTTTGTGCCAGGTCAGCGACACGTCGCAATGCGGGCACTTCACTGCCTGGCCACAGGCCCGGCACCACAGGACAGGCGAATAGCCTCGCAGATTCAGGAACAGAATAATCTGCCCGTCCGCTGCCAGTGCCTGCTGCATGAAGTGGTGCAGCGCGCGACCGATCGCTCCGCCCTTTTTGCGGATCGGATCGTGCCGCACATCGACAATGGTGACCGGCGGCATCGGCAGGCCTTCAACCCGCCGGGTCATCTGCAGCAATTCATCTTGTCCGGCCTGCGCGCGGCACCAGGATTCGAGAGTGGGAGTCGCCGAGCCGAGAATCAGGGGAATCTGTTCCAACTCGGCCCGTTTGCGGGCGACCTCGCGGGCGTGGTAGCGGGGCGTGGTGTCTTGTTTGAACGACGTTTCGTGCTCTTCATCAATGACAATCAGCCCCAGGTTTTTGGTCGGGGCAAACACGGCGCTGCGGGCACCCACCACGACCTGCACGTTGCCGCTCGAAATCTGCTGCCAGTGGCTGTGGCGGTCGGCATCACTCAAATGGCTGTGCAGCACGGCGACCGATGCGAACCGACTGCGAAACCGGCGGATCGTCTGCGGAGTCAGGCTGATTTCAGGCACCAGCACGATCGCCTGCCGACCGTAGCTGACGACTTCTTGAATCGCACGAATGTAGACTTCGGTTTTGCCGCTGCCGGTCACCCCGTGCAAAAGAAAGGTGGTGTGTTCCTGCTGTCGTAGCGCCTGCAGGATGCGGTCGAGCACCCGTTGCTGATCGGTGTTGAGTTTCAGGTTGGCCGATTTCTCGATAGCTTCCATTTCGGCGTCGCGCGGATCCGACCGCCGGGGAAACGCGCGAATGAACTGCTTGTGCCTTAACGCCGTAATCGGTCCGCTGCCGCACTTGGCTTCCCGCGCGACGTGTTCTTGCGACAGAGGCTTGCCGGCCGCGGTCAACACTTGCAGGACGGCTGCCTGCTTGGCCGGCAATTTAACCTGTGGGTGTTTGCTCAAGACCTCGGCGTTGAGTTCAAGCATCAGGATTTCACGAGTGCCGGCCCGATTTTTGACGCCGGCGGGAACGACCGTCTCGAGGACTTGTCCCCAGGCGCACAGGTAGCGTTCTGCGATCCAGCGTGCCAGTGCCAGTGTGCGATCCGAGAGAATGGGCTGCTCATCAATCAGCGAATGAATGATCTTCAACCCGTGCGAACGTTGCGGTCGTTCGAGCCCCACGCAGTATCCGGTCGTTAATCGGTCTCCGCGGCCGAAGGGCGCCAGCACGCGTTGTCCCGGACGCAGGCGGTCGCGCAGATGGTCGGGCACCAGATAATCGAACGTGGTTTCCACCGGTCGATTGAATACCAGTTGGGCGGCCATCAGATCGTTCTGGTCGGCTTGTTCCCAGGGCAACAGCTCTGGTCCGAACAAATTCTGCTGTTTCACTGCGGTGACACTCAACTACGCTTTCGACTCGGGTTCTGTCCGGATACGATTCTAACAGGCAACGACGATTCAGCCCACGGGGCGCAGCGCCCTGGGGGGCGGCTTTCACAGGTGACGGACTTCTATGCGAGTGGGGATTTTCGGCGGCACGTTTGACCCGGTGCACTATGGGCACCTGCTGCTGGCCGAACAGTGTCGCGAACAATGCCAGTTGGACCAGATCTGGTTTCTGCCTGCGGGGGTGCCGCCTCATAAAGTGGCGCGCACGCAGGCCGCTCCGCGGGCCCGTGGCGAGATGTTGGAACTGGCACTGGCCGGCCACGAGGCCTTTCGTGTCGATGACCGCGAACTCCACCGCACCACTCCCTGCTTTACGGTCGAAACCCTGCGTGAGTTGCGACAGGAATCTCCTGAAAACGAGCTGTTCTTTCTGATGGGGGCTGACTCGCTGCGAGACTTTCCGACGTGGCGCGAGCCCCGGGCCATTGTCGAACTGGCTCAGATTGCGGTCGTCAACCGGCAGGCGGAGCAGATCGCGTCGGCACGAGACGCGCTCAGCAGTCTGCTCGGTCCCGACTTGCTCCCGCGCATTCATTCGGTGACAATCCCCCTGATCGACTTGTCCTCAAGCGACATTCGGCAGCGAGTTCGAGCCGGTCAGAGTATTCGGTTCATGACGCCGCGGGCGGTTGAATGTTACATCGCCGGGCAAGCGTTGTATCGCGATCCTGTCAGTTAAGCCTCTCCGATGACTGCTGCACGCTATCTCGAAGACTTCCAGGCGGGCGAGAGTTATTGTTCGCGGAGTGTCACGCTCGATGCGGACATGATCAAGGCGTTTGCCAGCGAGTTCGATCCACAGCCCCAGCACCTCGATGAACAGCAGGCCCAGCACGGCTTCTTTGGGGGGCTGGTGGCAAGTGGCTGGCACACCGCCGCGTTGACGATCCGCCTCATCGTCGACAGTGATCTGGGGATCGCCGGCGGCATGATCGGCAAAGAGCTCGAGGATTTTCAGTGGTATCGGCCGGTTCGTCCGGGGGATACGCTGCATGTGGAATTTGAGGTGCTGGAAGTCCGCCGTCTGCTGACGCGGCGCCGGCAGGGTGTCCTCCGCTTGAAGATCGCGACATTGAATCAGCACGGATCCCCCGTGTTGACGCTGATTGCGAATCTGGTGGTTCCATGTCGGCCGGAAGGCGCAAACGATTCGGCAAATGAGTCACCGGCATAATTGGCGACACTTGATCGCAGCCATGTAATCAACGGCGCACTCACCCCGCGGGGCCGGTGATGTCTGTTGGTGATCTGGTTACGGGGCACCAATCAGCATTTGGGCGGCGGTGCGAACCCGGCCGAGTTCCTCATCGCCCGGACGGTTCCGGGTGTGCCAGTCCTGGGCTTCCGTGAGCAGTTCTTTCGCGGCGGACTGGTTCCCGAGTTGCCAGGCGACTTGCGCCTGCACGTAGATGGACAATCCCCATTTGGCCGGCGTCAGGCGGTCGCCTTGTGCCAGTGATTCGCGGGCGGCCTGCCAGGCGGATTGGCGAAACTGAATTGTTCCCAAAGTGCACCAGTAGAAGCGGTTGTCAGGAGTGCTTGTGGTCGCCTGGGTGGCCAATGCCTGGGCACGCGCGAGGTCGTGCAGGTCTGCCGTCGGGCCGGTCGCCAGTTGCCAGCCGAGGCTGTTCTGAAATCGCCCGGTGGTGGGAAACTCTTCGAGCAACTGATCGAGGACTGTGATCGCCTGCTTCTGGGATTCACGACAGCCGGGCTCGTCGCCGGTCTGTTGTCGGAACCACGCTTGTTGGGTGTACACCGCGGAAAGGTCTTCGCGAAAGTGAGGATCGAGCGGTTCGGCAGCGATGGCGCCGGTTAAGTCTGTAATCGACAGCTGAAATGTTGTGGCCGCGTCGGTGTGTGCCCCACGGGCCATTTGGATCCGGGCGGCGTGTCCCAAAGCAACCCCCAGCCGGGCGCGATAACGCGGGATGCCTGGAAAGGCCTGGATCAATTCCCGGAATTCGGTGAGTCCGCGTTGAATGACCGCTTCGGCTTCGTCGAGGTTGTTCAGTTCGCGCAGCACACTGGCCAGCGAAACACGAGTTGTAGCCGCGTCTTCGAGGTAGCTCGACACCGAAGGGTATTCTTCGGCCAGTTCGTCGAGCCGCGCCAAAGAACCTCGCAATTGTTCGAGGGCGGCCAGATTCTGCCCGAGGGCTTGCTGGGCCTGCCCCAGATTGGTCAGGGTGACCGCGAGATTCTCGCGGTGGCGCGGGACATCGGGCAAAGCCACGAGCAGCTTGGCGAAGTCATCTGCCGCCTGCTGGTACAAGTCGGCTTCCGCCACCGGCAGTCCGCTGTCTCGAAACGCGGCAGCGAGGTGGACTCGGGTTGCCGCCAGCGAGGCGAGGTAATCGGCCTCTCCGGGGAACTCCTCGACGAGTTGTGAGTAGACCTCTTCGGCCTGACGAAACCGGGGGATGGCAGCCGGATAAGCTCCGCGGGTGACCAGTACTCTTCCCAATTTGTTCCGGGCCTTGGCCAGGGCATAACGCTGTCGCGGCAGTGGCCGGGCACTGCGGATGAGCGCCTCAAACGTCTCGACCGCCTGCTCGAGCGTCTGTTCTGCGAGCGGTTGCTGGCCGGATTCGCTGTACGACAGGCCGAGATTGACCAAGGCCGTCCCGAGGGCATCGGCTGCCTCCGTTTCGGCCGGTGACGCCGCGACGAGCGGTTTGAGTGCCGCAATCGCCTCACTGAAAACGGTCTGTGCAGCCTGATGTTGGCCTTGGGTGGCCAGGAGCAGTCCGGCACGCGTGGTGCCCGCGGCCCGTTCGACCGCATATCCGCGGTGGCGCGGGGTCTCGCGTAATAGGCCCGTCCACAGGGCCTCGGCCGCATGATATGCGGCGTCGGCTTCAGGGAACTGATTGAGCGCCGTGCGAACATCTCCCAGCCGGGTGTACGCGCGGGCCGACTCGGCACGTAATTCGGGGTCGCTACTCGACGCTTCGGTCAGACGGACATAATCGGCCGCGGCCCGTTCCAGGAGTCGTCGGCGAGCGTCCTGCATGCCGGGGTAGTTTTCGAGTGCCTCGCCGACGTTGGTGAGCAGTGTATCGATCACCTCGCGAGCCTGTTGCGATCGTTGGGTTGCATCCTGACGGGCCCGGGATTCGCGCCGCCGGGCGCCATTGATCAGCAACGAAGCGGCCAGCGCCACCACAGTCACCGCGATCAGCGCCACTGCGGTGGCCTGGGTTGCCGAACGGTGGCGCCGCATCCACCGTGCGATCCGCTGGGACCAGTTCTCGTGATATGCCAGGACGGGCTCATCGGCCAGCCAGCGCTCCACATCGCGGGCGAGTTCCCCGGCCGAGGGATAACGGTCTTCCGGTCGCACCGCCAGGGCCTTGAGGCAGATCGCTTCCAGCGCGCGAGGGCACGCGGGGCGTTGGACTCGCGGCGTCGGAAAGCGGCCCAGTGCAACATCCTGCAGCATCTCGTCCATGTTCCGCGACGAGAAACGCAACGTGCCGGTCAGAATCTCGTACAGGGTTGCGCCGAGGCTGTAGATGTCGGTCGCGGGGCCCAGTTCTTCGGCCTGTCCCTGACTTTGTTCCGGGCTCATGTACTGGGGCGTGCCAATGGCCGTTCGGGTTCCGGTTTCGCCGACCGCGTGCTCGATGGGATGTGGGTGATCGGCGACCTGCTGGAAATCGGCGGCCAGTCCCCAGTCGACGACCAGCGTTTCGCCGTAGTCCCCCAGCATCACGTTGGCTGGCTTCAGATCGCGGTGCAGGATACGGCGGCTGTGGGCGTATTCAATGGTGTTGCAGACGACCAGAAAACTCCCCAGCAGCTTCCGGAATTCCAGCTCATGGGAGCCGAAGGTTGCCTGTGTCGAGTTGATCTGGTTGTAGTACTCGGTGATGGCATCACGCAGACTCTTGCCCCGAATAAACCGCATCGCATAATACGGCCGTCCGTCGGCATGCTGCCCGAGTCCGTAGATTGGCACGATTCCCGGATGCTCGAGTCGAGCGGTGATTTCAGCTTCGGTCACAAACTGCCGACGG
This sequence comes from Planctomycetota bacterium, assembly GCA_018242565.1. Lineage (GTDB taxonomy): Bacteria > Planctomycetota > Planctomycetia > Planctomycetales > Planctomycetaceae > JACQFH01. The sequence goes on from JAFEBR010000997.1 coordinate 11,676, forward strand.
CTGTGCTGATCGAACGCGCGGGCGGCTTGAATCTCTTTCAGTGCCACCTGCCGGGGAAGTTCCTGGTCTTCGGCCACCGAAACGAGCCCTAAGCCGCCTTTGGCATGCAGTCGCAGGATGCGATAGCGTTCTGCACGGGCGTGACTCGCGTTCGCGTTCGTGGGGGCGTCGGCGTTCGAAGCCGTTCCGAATCTGGTCTGCAGCGGATCGACCAGTGTGTCGGGGACGACGGGGGGCGTGGGGAGCGCTTCTCGGGTGGCATAGGGATCGAAATGCGGCGTGGCCGTCTGCGTCTTGGTTAAAAGTCCCGTGATCTCGGGGTCGGCTAACTGCAGCAGATCTTGGCGCAGGCTGTCCGAAACACTGAGGGCCGACAACCCCTGATCCAGATTTCCGGCATGTTCCTGCAGGAAGGCGGTACACCGCGACTCCACCTGGGACCAGCGAGTGGCGTCCAGTGCCCCGTCGGCGATCAGAATGTCTCCCAACGATCGCGTGCGATTCCTTCCCCAGTTGCTGAGTGCGGCGACGAGTGTCGACGGCGTGATCCAACCGTCGTTGAGCGCCAGCAGGCCGGCCAGCAGATTATGGAGCGTCTCGGTATGGGACATGGCTTTCGGCTTCAATCGAAGTGACGGGCGGCACGCAGATCTCGCAGCCGGCCGATGCACAATTGGCCGAGCCGGATTCTCTGGTTGCCCAATTCAGTGTACATCACGCAGGGGGCGCTCGAAACACCGTGGGTTTTCGGGGCGCCTCGACGGCCCTGCTGGCTGGGGTGAGTTGGCTGAGGCGGTTTTCCCGCGCCGACGGTATGGCGGGGCCTGTTGGATTACAGTTGGTGCTTCGCCGAGTGCGAGGCAATATGCCGCGATTTCCTGGCAATCTTGCGGACCAACTCGCGGTCAGAGCGGGTGAAGGGGCGGCCCAGGTACAAACGCAAGAACCGCAAGCGATCGGCGCACGAGAGGGTGCGGGCCGAATAATCGAGCTGGGCCAGATCCTTCCGAATCCAGCGTTGCGACAGCCTCGGGGAAAAACCGACCCGGCCCAGGTCGATCACGCGGAAGTCGAAATCTGCGGGGTCGCCACACCACAGAATGTGATTGAGGTAGAAGTCCTGGTGGTGGGCACCGACGGCGTGCATGCGGCGGGCGAGTGCGGCGACGCGGTGGATCACGGTGCGTTTTTGGGCTTCGTCGGCCGTCGGGGCGAAGTCTGCGTGTCGGGATGAGTTGTTCGCGACCGACTGAGCCCAGTCCAGCAAGGTGTAATCAGTTCCCAGATCTTCTGTGAGCACGAGCGATCGGCCCTGGGATTCGCCAAAGGCCACGGGGGTCATCGTGGGAATGCCGGCGGCCTGAAATTTCAGGATCGCCTGCCACTCATTACGGCCACCCAGAATCGGTTTGCCAAAATTCAAAAGCGGTCGCCATTGTTCCGACCACCGGGGGGGCTCATGACGTTTGAGGTAGAACACGCGAACGGCGGTGGCATCGTGCGCTGTGGGGGCAGGCAGTTCAATGCGGACGGTACGTCGGCTTTTGACCCGACGAACCTCATCACCACCGGCGAACGTGTACAGTGCCTCAAAGGTGGTGAGCCCCTGTGCCGAGAGAATGCCTCGAAACGGGCGATTGACGATCAACCGTCCGTTGTCGAGTTCGTCGATTTGAATTCTCGCCTCGCATTCAGCAACTGGGGCGTGTGTGCGGTCAAGGGACGCGAGTTGCGTCGCGGGGCCCGGCCGACCATGGTCATATGACAATGACGGGCAGCAGGGCAGGGTAGCCGATTCTGGTTGCAAGGTTCCCTCAGCCACGAGCGCTCCTGGCGATGGAATGCCGTCCATTTCGATAACAGCCGACTTCGTCACTCAATTCGTGACTCCCGCGCGACCTGTAGTCGCAGTGATGCCTACGCGGCGTCCGACACCGGATACTGTTCTTGAAGCGAGACGACGGCGCGAAAGACCCAGTCCACTGACAGATCCCGCATGCATCGATGGTGTTTCAGCGGACAGACCCGTTTCTGGCAGGGACCGCAATCCATTTCAAGCTGCAGGTGTCGACTGCGTTCATAGTACGTTTCGCTCCAGGCCGTGTGGGTCGGCCCGAAGAGGGTTACGACCGGAACGGCAAAGGGGGCGGCGAAATGGCGGGGTCCGCTGTCGGTTGTGACCAGGAGTTCGGCATTACGAATCGCGGCTTTGGTTAACGCCAGCGACAGACGTTGATCGGCCAGGCTGACCACGGCCGGATGACGGGCGATCGTCACGATCTGTCTCGCCGACTCACGTTCAGATGGGCCGCAGAGTACGAGGACTCGCTTGTTCAGGCGGGTGGCGATCTGTACGGCTAATTCGGCAAACGACTCGCTCGGCCAGTGTTTGGATGACCCAAAGGCGCCGCCTGGATTGAGACAGATGACGCCTTGTGTCGCGTATTCTCCGAGCCGACAGTCTTTCCAGAAAGACTGCAGCTGGAATTCGGCCTCGGGACTGGTGGCGAGTTCGGTCTGCCGATTGAGATTGGTGCAGCCCAGTCGGGCCGCCAGTTGCAGGTAATTATCGAGGACCGGATGGGGTACCGTTGCCGACGGAGCCGGGATCGGATCGGTGAGCATCCAGCCTCGGCCACGCGAATCAAAACCAATCCTTCGCTTGATGCCTCCTACCCAGGCCCAGAACGCACTGCGAAACGTATTGGTCAGCAGGATCGCCGCATCGAAGTTCTCGCGCCGCAGTTGGGCTCCAAACGGCCAGCCCGCCAGGCCATCATGGTCGTCGCTCGCGATGTATGCGCGACGCGGATCGTGGAGAATCCGGCGGTCGACCAGATCGAGCCCATCGAGGACCCCTGCGACGTACGGTCTCACGACGGCCACGACCGTCGCCTGCGGAAAATCTCGTCGGACAGCACGCAGGGCCGGGGTGGCCATGACCATATCCCCGACCCAGCTTGGGCAGAATATGGCGATCTTCATCCGGCTTTCCGGTACGGTTCTCGGAGTTTTTCGACAATCCGGGAGGTGGAGAGTCCGGGGATCTCACCCAGCGGTTTGACTTCGCCGCCGTAGCGCTCGACGAGTTCCCAGCCCACGATTTCATGTCGCTGGTACGTGCCGCCTTTTACCAGCAGATCGGGCCGCAGTCGTTCGAGAAGTTTGTGGGGCGTGACTTCATCGAACACGACGACGTATTCGACGGCTTCCATCGCGGCCAGCATCGCGGCACGGTGTTCCTGGCCAATCACGGGGCGTTCCGGGCCTTTGTTCAGCTTGCGGACACTCGCATCGCTGTTCAGGCCGACAATCAGACAGTCACCTTCGGCAGCGGCTTGTTGCAGGTAAGCAACATGGCCTGCATGCAGAATGTCAAAACATCCGTTGGTGAAGACGATGCGCTGGCCGAGGGTCCGGCGGGCCACCAGTTGCTTTTCCAGTTCGTCGAGAGAGCACACTTTCTCGTGGGCTCCCCGGGAATTTGCCAGGATGTCTGCCAGCATTTCTTCCCGGGTAATGGGGACCACGCCAACACGCTCGACTTCCAGGCCCCCTGCGACGTTGGCCAGTCGGGCAATGTCCGCAGGCGGAATCGCCGCCGCCATGCCGACACCGATCGTAGCCAGAACCATGTCGCCGGCGCCGGTGATGTCGTAAACCTGCCGTTTGCGTGTGGGCAGATGCTGTGCCGAACCATCGGCCATCACAAGGGCGATGCCATCGCTGTCGAGGGTGACGTACGCGTGATCGAGTTTGACCTGCTGGCACAATTGCCGACCGGCGGCGAACGCGTCGTCGGTCGTGCGGATCTCGCGACCGGTCGCCAGTCGTGTTTCCAGGCGATTGGGGGTCACGGCCGTCGCGTGGCGGTAGAGCGAATAATCGCTGCCGGGACGCGGATCGACGATGACCGGCACTCCGGCCGCACGGGCCGCGGCGATCACTTGTTGGACAACGTGCGGAGTGCAGACCCCTTTCCCGTAGTCGGACACCAGAATTGCCTGGTGGTCGGCGATCGCAGGCAGAATCTTGGCGAGCAAAGCCGTAGCGATTTCATCCGAAACGGGTTCGCGAGTTTCACGATCGACCCGCAGCATCTGGTGGGGGTGGCGATTCTGGGCGCGTCCGATAAACCGTTCTTTCACTGTGGTGGGGCGGGTGGAGTCGGCCACGACTGCATCGGCACTGATGCCGGCGCGTTCGAGTTCGTGGTGCAGAACGATGGCGTTGGTGTCGCTCCCGACGACCGTTGCCAGAGTGACCTCGGCTCGCAGGCCTCGCACCATATTGGCGACGTTGGCGGCACCGCCCAGTCGTACCTCGTCACGATCGGCCCGCAGCAGGATGACGGGAGCTTCCTGGCTGACCCGTTCGGCGTCTCCCCAGATGTAGCGATCGAGAATTGCGTCCCCCAAGACCAGCAATCGCGGGGTTCCCAGGCTCTGGATGAGTTCCACGAGATGGTTCGACATCGCTTCGAGCAATCCTTTGCTGCCAGACAATTGTTTGCCAAGCGAGCCGATCGGGCGAAACTGCGGACCAGCGGGTGATCGACCTGAAAAACCAGATAGAACGCGGCGTCATGTCCGCATTCTGTGTGCTCATCCCCCGCCGGCAGCCTGACGGCCGCTCGTGCGACGGATCATCACAGGAAGCCCCGTTTGAGTCAATCCCGAGAATTCACCTATTGTTCACTGTGAACGCCCTGCGTATGATTTACGTATAAGCAGCCGGATGCTGGACACTCGTGGTACCTGCCCCACCGCGAGAGTTCTCCCGGCTGTTTATCATTTGAGGGGCCGGTGTTTTCTTAAGTTCTTTTCTGGACAGCGTTTGTGTGGCGGGCAAGTCTGCCTTTCCGGGCTGGGTGCCAACCTGCATTTCTTGTCGTGGCTCTCGTGTCGTCAGCGAGAATTTGGCTATCCATACGTCGGCAAATACATCACGTGGCAAATCAAGAAGCGGGAAAAGTCGCTCGATTTCCCGGTTTTTTCTGGCGTCAGGAATCTCCTGATGTTGTGCTGCTTTTCGCCGATTGGTTCTCTGGAACAGCCCCCTTTGCTGGGTGGTTGTGGGCGACCGATGGTTTTGTTTCCGATGGTCCGCAAACTCTGGTTTCACCCTTCGTTAGTAGAGCGTTTTTGAACGTGTTCTGCAGGATCAGGGGGGGCAGGATTGACGGTGGGGTGCGGTCCCTCTACGCTTTTTGAGGTCGCTGTCGGGGAAGCGGAGCTTCTGAATTGCTGACAGGTAGGAGGCCAGCGAGTTCTCATTGGGGGCGGGGCCTCGTCGAGAGTTCGACAGACAGTTTCGCATCAGCAACCCCGTCTGCTGAGTGCACCCGGTCGCGTGGGAAGACGATCTCACCGTGCGTGTACATCGGGCAACTTATTCGGGTTGCTAAAATCTTGGGGGTCCAATGGGGATTGGCCCTGTGACTCCCTGGGCGCGGTAATGAAGACGATTTGACTCGGAAACAAGCTTGAGGGCGGCCGTCTGGTTGTGGTGGATGCAAGTCTTAAACGAACAAGGAGCCAAGATGACAGTTGTGAAACGCATTTCGTTTTCCGCGACCCTGATTGGGTTGCTGTTGGTCAGTGCCGGATGCCGTCAGGAACCGTCTCGCTGGGAAGCCGCTCAGAAGGCGACAGAGGGGAAGAAAACGTCCGTCTCGCAGGATGCGGTGGATGGCAGCATCTTCAATCAGTTCTTTCCTCCGCAAGGCGATGGTTACGACATCGTGTTCAAGCAGGAGAAATCGGGATTTGCACAAGCCGCTCTCGAACAGAATGGCAAAGAAATCGCCGTGTTTTCGGTGTTCGATACTGCGAGTGACCCGGACGCAAAAACCAAGTTCGCTGAAAGCACAGAACAGGTGGACGGTTATCCGGTGGTGATCGAGGAAAAGAGTTTGTCGGCACTGGTCGGAGACCGTTACCAGGTACAGGTCCGCTCGACCGATCCGGCATTTGGCAAGTCGATGCGCGCCGAGTGGCTGACCAAGTTCAACCTGAAGCGGATCGCGGAAATTGAGAACTGAGTAAACGCGTCGTTGTGATCACATCCCTGTTTCGTCGCACTTCTTACGGAATTTTACGCACATGAGCCAAGCCATCTACCAGATTGTTGACAAACTCCCGGAAAAAAACCTGACGACACGAATGCTCGGGGCGCTGGATTCCATCGTACCGGGCGAGTGGAAGAATATCGTTGGCTTTGAAAACACGATTAAGCTGGTGACCGGCGCGAAAGACCAGGCGCGAATCCAAAAGATTGGTGAACGGGCCATCGCCTTGTACAACGACAAAACGCAGGGTTATCAGACCGGCCTGTGGCTGTATCAGACGGTCGACAGTGTCCAGGGTTTGGGGGGCATGGCGTCGTTCTTGAACAAGATCGGCAGTTCCGTCGGGTTCCTCAGCTTTCTGCAGTCGATTACCCCCTCGCCAGAGACCACGCAGGCCGTCGATTTTGGGGTCAAACTCGTGACGGAAATCGTGGCCTTCTGCAAAATCAACGGGATCCCCGGCGATGGCATTGGTGATTTCGTGGAATCACTGGCCGATTGTCGTCACGAAGCGCTGATGCGGATGGCCGCATTGATCTGTGTCGATGGCGTCCTGCCGCTGGGGCCGCATTTCATGGACAAGGCCCTGTCGATGCTCGACTCTTCGGGCGTTTCAGGGCTTGCCCAGAACAAGGCGTTTGGCAAAATCAGCTCGATGATCCCGGGGGGCTCGACCGAAAAGCAACTGGGATACATCAAGGAAGGTGTGACCGGTGTGCAAGGGTGGATGAAGTCATTCGTTGACACCAAGCAACTCACAACCGAGTCGGTCACGGAAAAACTTCGCGGCGTCGTCAGCAATGTGGGCAGCAAGGCCGATTGGATTGCGGCGGCGGTCGATGTGTCGACGAACTATTTCGAACACACCGGAACGCAGACGGTGGCCCGCAGCCTGATTTCGCGAGCTGCCGCAGAGGTTTAAGTCGGAATCGCACGGTGGCGGGTGCCGAATCGGTACCCGCCACCCGTAGTTTCTCAGTACCATCGTCCGGCAGAGGCCAAGGCCCACCCGCTGTTCGTTGACAGGTTTCTGCAACGGTTGCGCGCTCTTTGAACGTGTGGACTTGATGCATGCCATTGGTCACAAGTACGGTCTGCGATGCAACCGACCTAAGGTTTTTTGTCGGGCGGAAATTGTTGCTCGTACAAGGTTTTAAACGGATTGGCCGGGGCCAGAGGGACATTCTCGTTCACCAACTGCGGTTGCACCGACGCCCACCAGGCATCATACGCCGCGTCGAGTCGCGCCACGACATCCGGGTTCGCGGCAGCCACGTTCGTGGTTTCTCCAGGATCCGCAACGACATCAAAAAGCTGCCAGTTTTTGTCGTTTTTCTGCTGATCGCTGACCAGATGCCAGCGTGGTGAGCGGACTGAGCATTGACGATACTTGAACTCGGCCGGAGACGTTCCTTTGGGCCAACGTCCGACATGGGTAAAGAGGATGCGTTCCGGCCAGTCTGCGTTTGGATTGGTCAGTAGCGGCACCAGACTGCGCCCTTCCACTTGTTGTCGCAGGGGCCCGTCAAGTGGCACGCCGGCAATCTCGGCGAGAGTTGGCAAAATGTCAATGTGGGCGCACAACTGATCGACGTTGCCTGGCTTGAGGCGACGCGGCCACCGCCAGAAGTTGGCTGCGCGAGTGCCCCCCAGCCAGGCACTGCCTTTCTGACCGCGCATGCCGGCGTTAAAGACTCGCACCCCCTGGGTGCCGCCGTTGTCGTTCATGAACAGAAACAGCGTGTCACGGTCGATGTTCCAGTCGGTCAACCGGTCCAGCAATCTTCCGACGTTGTCATCAATATTGGCGATCATGCCGAAGAACTTGGCGACGTTCGGATCGGTCACTTTGTCGGCGTATCGAGCGAGATCGGCGTCGCGAACCTGTAACGGGTCGTGCGGTGCGTTCGTCGCGATGTAGCAGAAAAACGGGGTTGTCCCTTTGACGGAATCGATCCACTCTGTTGCCTGTCGGAAAAAGACGTCGGTGCAGTAGCCTTGGGTCTTCTCAAATTTTCCGTTGTGCAAAATCGCGGGGTCAAAGTACGTGTTGCCCGGGGCATCACCACAACTGCCGGGATAGGACTGACCGATGCCACCGGCACCATGAATGAACATCTCGTCAAAACCGCGGCGGGATGGCCAGTGGTCGGGTTCATCTCCCAGATGCCACTTACCAAAAATCCCGGTGCGATAGCCCCCCGTTTTCAAGACCTGGGCGAGGGTGGTGGCATCGAGTGTCAGACGCTCTCGTTCAAAAACCGTATGCGTGACACCATTGCGGAATTCATGGCGTCCGGTCATCAGGGCCGAACGTGTGGGGGCGCACGTAGGGCTCACATGAAAATCACGAAATCGCACCCCGTCTTTGTACAGCCGATCGAGATGGGGTGTTTTCAGGATTGGGTTCCCATGGCACGACAGGTCGCCGTAGCCCTGATCGTCGGTAATCAGCAGAATGATGTTGGGTCGCTGCCCCGCGAGTTCATCGGCCGCTGCCGTCCTCGTGGCTGCGGGCCACAGCAGTGTCAGCGTGATAATGTGCCAATAGCGTGCCAGCGTGCCGAGCCGAAACATCGTGGTTCTCCCTGCGAGATTGCCGTGCCCCCAAACCGCCTGCCGAGATTTTAATGACCCGGAAACGTTAGCCCAAGGAATGTGCCTGCGAATTACGGCAAGCTTGTGACCGATGGCTCAGCCCGGTCGTGCAACCGCAGATCAAATTCCACGCGGAGTTTTTGTGGCGTGCATCTCGCATTTCCAACGGTTGGCAGGAACCGACGAATGAAGTGCAGCGGGCCACCTGCAATCCACTTCGAGGAACTCTACAATAGGGCCGCCCGTTGCCCGGGGGCGGACGAGCAATCACGAGTTGGGCCGCATGGGCCGCCAATCGGAAACCGATGGAGTCAGAAGCAGATCTTGGGAAGAAAGTCGGACGTCGCAGACAGGAATGGTCTCATCAATGTGCACAAGCCCGTGGGGATCACCTCCCGGCGGGTTGTGGATCTTTTCTCACGCTGGGCGGGAACAAAACGAGTCGGACACGCCGGGACTTTGGACCCGCTGGCCAGCGGGGTTCTGGTCGTGTGCGTGGGCTGGGCGACGCGTCTGGTGGAACATGTTCAGAGTCGCTCGAAACGTTATGAAGCGAGATTTCTGCTGGGGCGGCGCAGTAATACCGACGACATTACGGGAGATGTCATCGAAGTCGCGGATGCGCGTGTTCCTCAACTCGAGGAGATAGCCTCGTGTTTGCCGAAATTTGTCGGCACGATCCTGCAGACGCCACCCCAGTTTTCAGCTGTGCATGTGGCTGGTCAACGAGCGTATGCCGCCGCTCGGCGTGGTGAGGTTGTCGAAATCGCCCCGCGCCCCGTCGTGATTCAGCGAGTCGATTTGCGGGAGTTTCACTGGCCCGAATTGGCCTTGGAGATCGAATGTGGGTCAGGCACATACATTCGGTCGATTGGCAGAGACTTGGGAGAGCTGTTAGGTTGCGGCGCCGTGATGAGTGCCCTGGTGCGGAGCGGGGTGGGAGAATTCACGCTGGAAACGGCCGTCTCTCTTGACGACCTGCAGGCCACTCCGTTTGCCCAGTCGACGGCACTTTTGCCTCCGCTGCAGGCTGTTGGTCATTTGCCCCAGGTTCAGGTGAGTGGCGCCGAGTGCCACGCACTATTGCAGGGAAAATGGATCGATGCTCGCGAAGTCGATTGGGCCGAGGGGACGACCGTTGCGATTCTCACCCCGGGGGGAGAGTTATTCGCGCTGGCGGAATTCGCCGCCGATTCGCAATGCTTGCGACCACGGCAGGTTTTCGGTGCCGTCTGGCGTGATGACCTGGAGACGCAGGGATTGGCTTAAACGGCGGCACTTGGCGGATGCCGGACCGTGATCTGCCGCGCTCCCGGGCATGTGTCGCCTGAGCCCAGGACCGATGGTGCTTAATTGCCGGGTGGCGGTGAGGCCGGCGTTGCGGGCGGAGCCTGTCCGGCGGGCGGTGCGAGTTGCTTTGCGGCGGCCGCATCCTGGGCCTCCAGGGCCGCGTTGTCATCGGCCACTCGTCGCAGTTCGCGAATGTCGTCTTTCAACTCGGTGAGCTTGTTTTCGTCGAGATAAGTCGTAACCAGTTCCGTGGTCTCCAGAACGAGCTTCCGGATTCGTTCCTCTGTATTCTTATCGCGGCGGGCACGAGCCAGTTTGGAGCGATTGATGCGAATCAGGTTCAAATCGTCCAGGAATTTTGGCGCTTTGGGCATGGCATCAAGCTCGGCCAGTGCCGCAGTCGCCGCATCGAACTGATTGGCCTTCGCCCGAGACTTGGCACTCGCCATGAGCACGGCCCGGCGTGCAACGGTGTCGACGAGTTTCGCCTGCAATAGGGCAATATCCCCTTCGACTTCGAGCCGCAACGAATCATCAGGCAATTCCATCGTTTCGACAGGCCGCAATCCGGGCAGATAGGGGACTCGCGCCAACAAGACCTGCCCGGAGCGAACAAACATCCAGATCGGTTTGTTTTCGGAAGCGACGTGGGCATCGACAGTCACCTTGCCGTTACGGTCCGTAATCAACTTTGGCAACGGTGCGGCCACCGCGGCAGTGGGCGTGTCTGTTGTTCCGGCTTGGGCCGGACGATTCCCCGAGGGATTGTGCGACAACTCGACTTCCACACCCGCCAGGGGCTTACGGACCGTGGCGCGGGTCACAAGTGTCAACCGGGTCTCGGGGCCACGATCGTTGATGGCGAGCGCCAACGGCAGCAACCGGTGCTTGCGCGGTGAAATGGGAGATCGCAGGCCGCTGATGGGCGTGGCGTCGACCTGTCCGGTGTCAGGTTCTGGTGAGGCCACCAGATAGGTCCAGGGCACCGGCTGGATGCGTTCAATGGCCAGATCTTTGTCGAGTGCACAATGAAAAGGTTCGAATAATTGGCCGGGAGCCACTGCGGGCCAGGGAGAATCCGCGGGAGCCAGGTGCCCGCCTTGCGGCTGCAGTCGCGGATTTCCATTCCGAGGCTGGTCAATTTCCGCCAGCGGCCGAAAGAGCTGGTGGATCAAGGCCAGCAGGGTGCTCGGGACTTCGCGGCGGTCAAGTGCAATCCTGGAAGCCATTGGGCCAAGCTGTCGCGTTGTGGCGTCCCATTCTCGTCCGGCGACCTGGTATTCCGCACCGAATGACATGACCGCGATCAGAAAGACTTTGTCGAAGCCGGCTAACTCTGTCTGTTCGTGCAGAGCGCTCGTAGACAACCGCTTGAGCGCCGCAGCGCTGGAAAAGGTCGATCCCAATTCCTCCTGGAGTAGGGTGTTCCAGAAGGAACCGACGCAACATTCCAATCCATCGGCAGTCTGATTGAGCAGCGTGGTGCGCCCCGCTGAATCAAAGTCGGGAGAGGACGCAATGTGGATGCGGACATTGACCCGATAAGGACGGTCTGAAATCGCGATCGTTTCCGAGGTCGGCTCGGCGCCGTGCAGTCCGCCGACAGGCCATGCGAAGCCGAGGACCAGGACCCACAACCCAAGAGTTTTGGAAACCCGTGAATTCACGGCCGGATGATAATTTCCATTTATGCCGAAGCCTGATGGGGACCGGTGGCTGGTCGAAAGCTGAATTTGCGGAGTCCTCATAACGGTGACTCCCGTGGGTACCAGGGTTCGACTTTCCAGCGTTCGATCTTCTGGTAGGTCGAAACAGGCCGCTCAGGTACACCGCGAATCTGCTTCCGGTAAACCAGCAGATCGTCGATTTCCCACAACGGAATCAGGTGGACTTCCGCCCAGAACAACTCGTGAAAATGATGGAGAAGTTCCGTGGCGGAACTGAAGTCCCCGACCCGATCGAGTTCGAGGAGTTGCTTGCGAAGCCAGGTGGGCAGATGTCCCAGAGAGGCGGTTTCCGTGGAATTCGTCAGTGCCAGATAGGACCACAGATCGACGATCGGTTCCGGCAGTACGTCTGTCCGATAAACAATATCCCAGTCTTCCAGCCCCGGTTGTGTCACACCGGCAGCGGCTTGGCCGGGCAGGGCGATACCAGCCGCAGGCGCGACTCGCAGAGTGGCGTCGATCCCGGCGAGTTTCCAGTTGGCGAGGATGCGTTGGGCGGCGGCCTGAATCTCGGGGTCGGATCCGCAGACCAGCCGCAACTGGGGAATCTTCTGGCCTCCGAGTTCTTTCTCGGCCGTTTTTGCCAGTGAGAATGCCAGCGCCGGATCAAACTTATGCGGTTCCACCTTGCGGGCGCCATCTGCACTATAGGCATAACTGGTGGATGCAAAGGGGGCGCTGGTCACACGTCCCAGCGCGCCGGGAGTCTCATGCAGAAAAACGTCTTCGAGAATCTGCGGTCGATTGATGGCGTACACCAGGGCCCGCCGTAACGTCCGGGCCGCCAGGACCCGATTGTGCGGGTTGAATTGCAGGACGTGTGTTGTGGGCAGGGCATAACTCTGCGAAAAGAACTCCTGCCGTTGCGTCAGTCCGCGAATGGCGTAAGCCGGGACCCGCGGCAGCAGAGAAACGTCACCTCGCAATAAGCTCTGGACGGCCCGGGCATAGGTGTCGAATTTGACCTCAATCACCTCGGAAATCCGATGGTCGGTTGTGTTCTCCAGATCCGGAATTGTGCGCCGATACACAACACGGTTCTCGTCAACCGACTGAAATTGAAACGGGTAGGTGATCGCCGGAGGGGAGTCCGACGGTCGGGCATGCAGTGGACCGGCTTCCTGATCGCTGGTCCGGTCGGTTGGCGGAGGGGTGAAGGCGAACAGCGCTTCGGGACGCAGTGGCACCTGCTGAAACCGAACGGCAAGTTCGAACGGGGATCGCACGTCGAGTGATTCCACGGTGGCCCCGAATCTGGCGTCGTAGGCGGCCGAGTGCGGCGAGTGTCGTCGTCCCAGTGACCAGGCCAGTCCCGCCGCCGTAAACATCGGTTGTGATTCACCTGGCACCCGGTAGGGACGCAATCGGAAAACGACGCTGTGGCCGAGTTCTGTCGGTTCCCAGTCGGTGAAGTATCGCGATTCATAGCGTACGATCTTGCCTTCGAGGCGAGCCGGTTCAAACAGCGGCGATTGTGTCAATTGCCGACGACGCTGTTCACCGTGGTTCAAAATGACAGGTGCCTGTGGCGGAACCGGTTCGGGCAACTCCACGACGCCAACTCGCAGTCGTTGCAGGCGTTGGGCCAGGCGATTATAGACGGGCAGTAATTCCGGAAGCTCAGGCCAGTAACGCGTCGCCTGCTCGGCGATGTTGAGCGCCTCGGCAAGTTGTCCTGACCGCTCGGCGGCTACGGCCTGATTCACCAGATCTCGCGTGATGCCGGTCAGTTTGGCTGTCCAGTCTTTGACCACTTTGTGGCCGGAATATCGCCGAGAAATACGCTTGAGAAAGTAACGAACTCTGCGGAAGTCAGAATCGGCAAAGGCCTGTGACATCAAGCGCTCACCGACTTCGCCAAATTGCGCCTCAAGTCCCTGGTAGTTGGCACGGCGCTCATGCAGAGACTCAAGCAGCGCGAGGGCATGCTGCTCCTGACCCGCGGCAAGTCGAACCTCGGCTTCCAGAAACATTAACCGGTCTTTGCGCGGGGCAATGCCGGGCCACGAATCCTGTCGTTCCTCCAGTGCCAGAATCAACTCGTAGGCCTGGCGGATCTTTTTTTCGTCGAGAAGTTGATCAATACGCCGCAGCATCAAGTCTTCGTAATACACGATTTCCTTGATGAGTTTTGCGCTCAGGCGGTAGGGTTGATCCTGGTTGTCGGGCAGCGTGACCTGCAGGTAACCCAGGTTCAGTCTGCGGCGTTTGGCTTCTTCTGTTTCCGGGGGATCGCTCGATTTACGTGCACTCCGTGCGACCCGTTGGGCAATATCGTCGAGCGTTCCCGGTCGTGGAGTCACAGGTTCGACGACGATGACCTTATTCGTTTTCAGGACCAGCCAGTCCTGGGCGGGGCCCTGCATCAGTCGGGTAAAGTCCGGCAACTCCATATCCTTCAGTTGCGGGAGCTTTTCATCTTCTTCGTCAACCGCCTCTTCCGCAGCAGGGTCATCCGCCGGGGGATTCTGGGCGGCAAGAGGCATAGAGCCTGCAAAGATCAGCAGCGCAGCCAGCCAACCGGAATATCGCCCAGTGGCACGAGCGCGAC
>JAFEBR010000998.1 GCA_018242565.1 Planctomycetota bacterium
CAATCGCTCTGCCAGGATGAATTCTGTCAAGAGTTCACGCGTAGGAAAATCGCCGGTATCTATGTGTATTTTGGATAGCTCAAGAAGCGCCAAGACATCCGCTCGCATTTCTTCCACTGCACCGGCGGACCGCGTGTTCTTGTAGCGTAGGAACTCGGGCAAAGGAAGGCATCCCAAATGATGGCACGATTCGTGCAACCACATCCAGTCAACAGAAAGTTGGCGAATCACATCGTGCACGTTGTGTTGTCCGGCAAGCTCTTTGAGTCGAACGAAAGAACCAGCGGCTGTTCCAATAAGTATCGTCGGAACGGAATACTGGAAATAACGTTTTACAAATCGATCAATAAAATACAGAACTGGTTCGTCACAGCCTGGTAACCGACCAAGATTTTTCTGCCAATTCTCCGGAAACAACGCAACGACCCGTAATGGCACGAGTCCTGATGATGTGCGCTGCAGCCAAATCGGCGTCGCGTTCGAAGGAACTTGAACCCGCAGGTTCGATTGAGTACGCAGCTTTTCAAAGCTGGCAAATTCAAATCCCAGCTTGCTTTTGAAATCTGTACCTGAAAAAAATGCGGCGAAGATACCGGGATGGTCGGTGCGAAAAAACAGGTTCTTCGCAGTGTCCGGCATCGCGCGATACTTAAGAATCTGCTGGCGAATATCCAATACCCATTCTTCGTTTGAATTCTCCAGGATTGACAGCAGAGTATGTATTTGATGATTACTGAGTCTCGTGACAGCGGAGGATGTCCTCTCGACTTCAGTGCGAATCATGTCGAGCGTGTCCAACAGCGAATGAATCATCGGGTCATCTGATGTGGCTTTCACGGATTATCGTCCTGTACTTCGGCTTTCGGCATGAAGGGGTAGAGGCAATGTCACGCGCTGAAATCTGCGTGTCACAACCAATCAGCGGTCATTCTTCGGACTGCGAAACAACTCAGAATCACGGCAGAGAATCTCGCTGTCGAAAACAGGAATGAGATTTGACTACAAACTGCGTGATTCTGAGTCCACACCGCTCTTCGAGATCGGCGATCTCACGAGAGTCTTGAGATGTAAGTGAAGCGAGGAATCAAACAAATTGAGGCGAAACGATCACAGGACGTCCCGACTGCCGCTGTAATGAGCGGTGGTTTCGCCAGGCTTTCGCGAGGCACACCGCAACTCCGAGTCCGAGCCAAGTGATAAAAGTGGATGGTTCGGGGACCGCTGCGGGTCCGTATTGAACGTTGTCAAATACCACGCCGTCGCCATCGTCAGCACCCTCAATAACTCGAATCGTGTAAATTGCGTCTGCTCCAGCCAGTGATCCGCTGTATGAAATTCCGTAGAAAATGCGGTTGTTTGGGCTCAGGGGCCCCTGGATGATCCCGGGCGTATCGGTTCTCAAGAATTTCTGTGCGAGAACATGGCCGTCAGCAGCCAGGAATTGCACGAGAGTCCCATTAGAATCATCGAAGAAATTCGGATTGTTACTGCCGTCAATGTCCCCAATATTCCCGATCCACAATCCCGCAGCATATGAACCGCCAGTGACCTTAAAATCGATGTTCTCCGTCGACCCATTCGAACCGACTCCGCTTGGGTGGCTATTCAAGTTCAGATTATGAAATTGCGTAAAGCCGAAAGCGGAATCCAGAATGACAAGTGGTTGTGCGTCGCGGTGAACGATTGTCAGGCCTTCCGAGTCATATTCATGGCCGGTGAGAAAATGGCCCCCGGAATATGCGTCGAAAGAGATGTCTGTCAGACCTGATGTGCTGGCATGAAATGCCGATTCGTTGGTGAATTCCTGGATGTTCGCTGCGCTGACGCGGTTGGTGGAGAATGTCAGCAGACCCTGTGTGGATAATGCTAAAATCAAAAGATTGCGATACATGCGTGACTGGATCATCGGGAGTTCTCCTGTGCGGAAAATGGTGAAGCAAAGACAAAGTCCAGAATAGGAAACGTTGGCTTCGCCATTGACTGAGAGTGCCACCCAATTGCAAGTAACAACCTCGGACAAGGAGGTTGCGAATGCGGTGAGACGGTCACCGACTTAATTGGTGGCGGTAGTTCTTCCGGAGCTCGGACGAGATGCGTTACACGAAAATCGGCTGATAAAGATTCTTGCGGATTACGGTCCACGACCCGTCATGTTGCATTGTTGGACCGGATTTTGGGGATGCCGCCAAACGGACAGTTTTCGGGTGTGGTATCTGTAACAGACGCCATGCCTGTGACGGATATTGGATAGAGAGATGGAAAACGCTCTTCTGTCTGCTGCGGTGGACAGGTCGATTGTGTTGTTTCTCCAGAGCGATCAAACTTGAATGTCTCGAGGGGCGACATCCGATTGGCACTCGTAACGAGGTCAATTCGCCCGGGGCGTCTCGCCTGCGATCGATCAAGCGTGTAAAGGCATTCTGAATTCAAGACCCTGCGCTCCTGATGGTCGCCATAATGCGACGGAATGAACCATGCCAATTGAAAACGGCGATTTCGACGGTCCGCCCTCGTGGAAGACATCAGACAGCCTGCGCGACGGGATTTTCTCCGGCGATCCGCAACGACGAGTCGCGGCGTTCGTGCGGTACGTGAATCTGCAATCCGCACGCATGCTTGCCCAGGTTCGGGCCTTATTGAAATCCACTCCGGCGGAGGCCGAGGATTTCCTGCATGATGCCATTGTGAAAATTCATGAGCGGATCGAAGGGGGTTGGCAGCCCTCGCCGGGCTTTGGATTTCGACAATGCATCCGAAAACTGGTTCACGATGCCGTTGTAGACCGGATTCGCAGTGTGGAACGACGGCGGTCTCGCGAATTGTCGTGGGATCAATTGAGCGAGCAGATGGGAGACGCGTTGGACGGAAGGATGTCCGACCGCGACCTGTCCGACAGTCCTGTGTTGGAGTTTTTAGCGCAATCGATGTTGGATTTCGTACGTAAAGAGATTTTGGCCCGGGCCGAAGAGATCGTGGAACGGCGGGTGTCGCCCTCAAGTTGGCGGGCCTTCGAGCTGTGGCGCGATGGGTCGGAAGGGGAAGCGTTGACAACCCGGGAACGGGTGGCAGCGCATCGCGTGCGCTCGCAGATCAATGCAGAAGTCGAGGATCTCGCCCGCGCGGAAGGCTGGGATCCCGCCGATTTGGAGTTGCGATAAGCATAGAGGCGTGCGCCGACCGTGATGAGAGTGTCTATCAAAAGTCAGGTTGCAGTGGCATTCTGTGCTATGGTTTCCTATGCTGATCGGATGTCTTAGGGGTAGTGAGAACGGGCTTGACTGACCAGCGCGGGGTCGGTTGCAGGAGGGTGGCTCATGGGTCTGGCCATGGGCTAAGAGGGCAGCGGTTTCTACGGGCAGCGGGTGGCAAATGCGTCGGAAATGAGCTGACGCGCGTTCATCATAAACCGGACTCGGGTATCGACTATGGCCGCGTCTACACCACATCACGAAAGTGCTGCACAGCCAGATCCTGGGAACTTCATAAATCGTCTGGCCCAATCCCTTGCCAGGCAGGAAGTGCGGCTGAATCAGGTGCCCAAGGCCTGTCGTGGTCGATCTCGATTTCACCTGGTCCGAAAAATCGGAGCGGGCGGACTGGGGGTGGTCTACCTGGCACGCGATCGAATCTTGAAACGGCAAGTCGCGGTGAAAATTGCACGTCGCGAGAGTCCCTGGCGTGCGCCGTCTCAAGATCGATTTTTAAAAGAATGCCGCGCGACCGCGCGATTGCGGCATCCTGGCATCCCGGAAATCTACGCCAGTGGTCGGCTGAAAAATGGTCGCCGGTTTTACGCCATGCGTTTGATACGGGGTACTTCGCTGGCGCAGCAGATCGCGGATTTCCACGGCGGTCGCCTGGGAAAGCCCCGGGCGAGTTACGAGCAGGAACAGCGTAGTCTACTAGGTTGCTTTCAGGCCATTTGCGAAACGGTGCATGCGGCTCATGACTCGGGTTATCTGCACCTTGACCTGAAGCCGCAGAATGTGATGGTGGAACCGACCGGGGCGACGTTTGTGGTCGATTGGGGCCACGCGCGGCGTTTTATTGTCGCCAAATCCGAATGCGGATTAAATGACCTGACATCAAGCGTGGCCGATGCAGGAGACAACAAAGTTGGCAATATCCGCGATGTGGTGGCGAGTGCTAAAGGGGGTACGCCGGAATTCATGGCTCCCGAACAGGTGGCTGGGCATGAATCGCGATTCCAGAGATCCACAGATGTTTATGCACTGGGTGGGATACTGCATTGTATATTGACGGGAATGCCGCCGCGTCGTTCACCTGAAGGTCGTGCCAGCGAAACTCGCTGGCAGTCGTTCATGCGGTCGAAGTCACTCTGGTCACTGTTGGAAAACGATCACATCTCTCCGGGGGCGCTCGAAACAGGCCCGCTCGAAAGGCCTAACGTTCCTCGGGAATTGGCGTCCATCTGTCGGAAAGCCCTGGCGCTCAAAGAATCGGACCGGTATTCGACTGCCCGTGAGTTGCACGACGAGATTAGCCGCTGGAAACGAAGAGACATCGTGCTGGCCCATGCAGGTCGATATCGGTGGGGCGAACGCTTCATCCGATACCTGGCGCAACGACCGCGAATGGTGTTGCCGACGTTTCTGGGTACTACGGTGTTCCTGGTTTTTCTGGGTTTGTTCGCCTGGCAATGGGGGACAGCGTCCCGGGCCGAGGAACGGGCGGAAGCGGCGACGGACGCAGCGCTCAATTGCTTCCATGGGAATTTGAATGCGTTGAATTCTGCCAAGGTGTTGGCTGAATTCCACACGCCGGGACAACGGCAGGTTCGAGCGCAGATTCTGGTAAAGATTTGGAAGGAGATGCGCAAGGTCGCTCAGGATTTGCCAAGGAACCCCGAGTTGATCGAACGCCTGATTATCGCGGCGAACGACTTTACGGAAACATTTGCCGAGACCGTTGGTGAGGATCTGCTGGCTGGCACGGAGTCTGCCGATGTCGCACTCAGCGCCGCCGAGGCGGGTGTGTTCTATTCCCGTGAACTGCTCAAAATGACGGGAAACACGGCTCGCTCGCTGCAGTTACTGCAGATTGCCTTGAAGAATCATGCCAAGATCTGTTCGGAGCGACGGTCGTATGAATGCGCGAAAAAGTCCGCGCACGAGCGCATTGAGTGCATCGAACTGCTTCGACGCTTGTATCCGGGTTTACCTGGTACCCATGAGCTGAGTTTCAATGCCCACCTGCGTCTCGCGGCTGTGTATCAGGCCGGCGCCATGGAAGTCAGTGCCGTGGACATAATCGATAAATTCGCGAACGCCTGGAAGCACCTCGAAATTGCAAGAGATATTCGAAGTTACCGGAGTTCCGGTAATTCGTTTCGCATGCATGACTTAATTGCGCTAGAGCAACAGTCCGGCATTATCAGCCATAAACGAGGCGAGATGGAAAGTGCGATGGAGTTTCATGACCGAGCTTTGCAGTCATGTCGGCAATTTGCAATCGATCCGCCAGTGACGATCGCTGACGATTGGCGTGAGTGGTCCGCCTTACAAGAACTGCAGGGCCGCGCCCTCAACGGGAAGGGCTTAACACTTCGAGGCTTGAACGAACAGGATCCGGAAAAACGTCGCCACAACGTTTTGCAGGCGGTTGCGACCCACGAAGAAGCACTGCGATTGCGGTGTGCCGTTGAGGAGCGTTGCCCCTGGCTGTGGTGGCCTCGTCGCGATATTGCCATGTCGTGGGGCAATCTGGCCGATGCCCATTGCGAGTTGGAGAACTTGGATGAAGAACTACATTCGCGCCACGAATCGCTGCGGGTGGCCAAACCTCTGTTGATCGAGTATCCATCCATCGATTCCCCTCGCGGACTGTGGGGCGTGCAAGCGGCACGCCTGACGATGACATTGTATCGACGAGTCAGCGATGCTGAAGCCATTTCGGTGTTTCGAGAGGCCGTCAACCTGATGCCGGATATTGAGCAGGCGGAATGGTGGAGTGTCGCACACCAGTTGAATTGTGCCACTGGGTTCTGTCTGTTGGCCAGTGCATCCGAAAACCCGGAATCGGAATATCGCCGGGTCCGAGAGATTCTGAACCATGCACGAGAATTGCCCGCGTTCAGCAATCCGCAAGCGAAACCACAAATCTCTGATTTTCCCTTGCTCATGGATTTTCTGGCCAACGAGTAGTCATGAATTGGTCGCGACAGGCGCGTCTCAACAATCCAAGGGGGGCCGATCCATTGCGCAAAGTCGGGATGGATATTCTGGTCTGCACGCCTGAGAAGCTGGCGGAATGCATGGCCGAGATCATTCGCGGGTGAACGGGATGAGACCCGCGGGTCGCCACGACAGAAAAAAAACAGACGGTTCCGGTGGTGTTGCTGTTGGGGGAAAGGAGGGGAAAGTGGGAAGTGATCTTTTAGGTAGGAACATTGTGCAACAGGAAGGTCTCTCAGGTCTCCCTGTCGGTTCAGGTCATGCGGGATGACCTGAGCACATATTACTCAAAAATTCCCCCGGGGCTCAGCTAGCCTCCGGAACCGTCGTGTCTTCACGCGGAAATTCGCAGTTGCATCTCCTGAGCATTCAGTGAAACAATGGAAATTCCAAACTGGTCTGCCAGACGCAGGACTTCGTCCTGGTCCAGGACAATGGTCTTTTCGCTTTCAATCGCCAGTACCCGGGCGCCCGATTCGTGCATCGTGTGAATCGTCTGCACCCCGATCGTGGGGACGTCGAACCGCATGTCTTGTTGAGGTTTGGCCACTTTGACGACCGTGAACCCGCCGCGACGGCACAGGTCGCCCGCCCGGCGAATGCACTCGTCCGTTCCTTCAATCGCCTCGATTGCCAGGACCGCCGTGTCTTTCACCATCACGCTCTGCCCGACATCCAGGCGTCCCATTTCCTTGGCCATTTCCCAGCCGAAGTTGATGTCTTTCCACTGACTGGGAGATGGTCTGCGGCGCGTCAGGAAACCGTGTTTCACGAGCAACTCCGAGCAGTAATTGAGTGCCGAATCGAAGGTCAGGTTGTCGCGTTCAAATTCCCGGATGACGGCGAGCAGCAGGGTGTCGTCTTTTTTGTCGCGGGTGGCGTAGCTGAACCACATGTGCAGCGTCCGCCAGTCGGGCAACACTCGCCAGAAGAGAAACGGACGAAACAGAACTTTCTTTTCAATTTTCCCGGCCATCACGATTTTCTCGACCCCCGCGCGGCGGAAGAGTCGTATGCCGCGACCGATCTTGGCGAGTCCGGTCGTGACAAAATGATCGCAATGGTCCGCCAGTTCTTCAGAGGCCATTCCCTCGACGCCCACGCAGAACACACTTTCCCCTTGCTGGCGGGCCGCCTTGGCAAAGGCGATCGGGAACCGGCCGGCACCTGCCAACAGTCCGATCGGCTGCTTCGGTTGCGAAGCCGCGGGAGAAGTCTCGTCCATGAGCAGTAAGGTCGGTCCGTTCAGGATGATGAACCCTGGGTGGTGAGTTGTTCGATGAGCGAGTCGATTTCTTCCACCCGCGATTCGAGATCCCGCAAGGTTTTGCGCATCTCGGGAAGGCGGGCAGTCGCCATCACGATTTTCAATTGTTCCTGTTCGGGGCGGGCCGGATAGCCGATTTGCGTATCGCCGTCGGGAATCGACTTGTGGATGCCCGCTTTCGCGCCCAGCGTACAGCCACGTCCCAGATGCACGTGATCGGCGACACCCACCTGGCCGGCACAGCGAACGTAATCGCCGGTCGTCACCGAGCCAGCGAGGCCGACCTGCGACGCGAAGGCATTGTGTTTACCCAGTTCGCAGTTGTGCCCGATCATCACGAGGTTATCGAGTTTCGTGCCCTCGCCGATGATGGTCGGACCCAGCATACCCCGGTCGATGGTCGTCGAGGCGCCGATCTCGCAGTCGTCTTCGACTTCGACCCAGCCCAGTTGGGGAATCTTGTCGAATCGTCCATTGCGGAAGCGGTATCCGAAACCGTCGGCGCCGAGCACTGCCGACGCATGCAGGATCACCCGGTTCCCCACGTGCACATCCGGGTAGAGGACGACGTGCGGGTACAGTGTGCAGTGGTTGCCGATTCGGGAATGATGGCCGACAAAGACTCCGGGATACAGCACACAGCCGTCGCCGATTTCGACATGTTCGTCGATGAACACGCCCGGATAAATCTGTGTGTTCTGGCCAATCCGGGCGGTGGGAGCGATGTGGGCCGCGGCCGAGAGGCCCACCGTCTGCGGGGGCTGCTGCGGACGGAATTCGCGAGCCAGGGTCAGGCACGCGTCCTGGGGATCATCCACGAACACGAGATTCGTTGTGATTCCGGCGGTCTTGTCACCTCGGTAATTGCGGGGCAGAAGACAGGCACCCGCCGCCGAAGTACTCACGAGTCGCAGATGTTTTTCATCGGCCGCAAACGTGATGTCGTTTGCACCGGCTTTATGTAGAGCGGCAACGCCATGAATCGGGAGTGAGGTCAGTCCTTGTACCTCCCCGCCGACGCGCTGCGCGAGTTGACCCAACGTGGGAAAATTCATCGTGGCATCCTTTCCACGCGGAGTTGTAATCGAAATTCACACTGGGATGCAAGGGCGATCCGGGTGAGGTAGCGGGGATCTTTGGAATCCGCGGCCATCTCGACCCCGACGGCGACCACTGAAATCACTGGCAACGTTGGTGCCACACGTCGAAGTAGGCGTTTGCCACATCAACAAATAGTCGGTTGCCACCAGCATGTCAGACCCTTTCGCCGAAATATGTGGTTGCCACCCGGAGCCATCTCGATACCCATCTACAATTCGGACCTGGATCGTTGGTCTGATGCCATTGAGTTCCCAGGTACTGAGACGATCTTGGGTCAGGTCCCGGC
Source organism: Planctomycetota bacterium (assembly GCA_018242565.1). GTDB lineage: Bacteria > Planctomycetota > Planctomycetia > Planctomycetales > Planctomycetaceae > JACQFH01. The sequence continues at coordinate 8,849 of JAFEBR010000998.1, forward strand.
GTTCGTTCCGTTTGCCGTCTGTAGATGCAGGGGGTGCAGATCAGCAGCGAAACGGCGCATTCTGGTCGTGCCGATCTTCGTGATGCTGGTCCACGCTGACGCCAAACTGTCAATTCGCGTCGATCGACCACTTGATCGCATTAATGACCCGCTGCATCTGGCCTTCATCAAACGTGCCGACCAATCCTCTCGAAAAATCGATGTCGATCTTGTCGACCAGAGAAATCTCGTCGCATTTGGCAACGCAGTCTTTTTCGAGCCCGCCTTCATGTCTCGCAAACAAGACACACCAGGCTTGTGCCGACCTCTTTTCGAGCTGTTGCGAATAAAACGGAACGGCGAGCACGCAGTGCCCGCCGTTCAGAGTGTTGTTCGAAACAATGACGATGATTCTTGGCTTGCCGACATGATCCGCTTTCAGCCAAAACAACTGGCCCCGCCTGGGTGTCATGGCTCACCAATCCTCTTGTGCTGACAGTTTGCCCCGGGCGACCCGCGACAAATGCCGCCACTCGCGGGTTTCGACGAACTCGCGAGCCTCTTCGCAGATCTGTGAGAATTCGGCCAGGTTATCGGGAGCGTATCCCCCTTTGACGTTTTCCTGAATCCACTGTTCAGCAAATGCCAATGGTTCAAGCCATTTTTTGTAGAGAAGGTCAAAGGTCTCTCGCAATTCGGCCGTGTATGCTTCAACGCCTGCTGCATCGGCTTCGCGGAGAAAATCATCCGCCTGGCGCAGCCATTTGAAGGCATTGATTCCCTGCTGCAGAAACTCTTCGCAATCCCGGCACTTCATCGCCGCACCATGCTCACGCATCAGGCGATCGGATTCATTGGTGTACTCAGCGACATGTCGTTGCGCGAGATCGAGGCAGATGTTGTTCATCCTACAGGCTCCTTTCGTCTCGGATCGACACCAGGACTCCCGACATTCAGTCAGTTCAATTTTCCAGACACTGCCCGAGGTGCTGCTTGACCCTGACGACTTTCGCCAGACCCTTATCGACCACCTCGGGATGGGTTTTCAGGAATTGATTTAATCGTATGTATCATATGGAGTTGCGTCAATGTGAATGCGTCGGTGGTGCCTGCCCGGTATGTCACGGTTGGCGTTTTCGATCGTGAACGCACTCAATACCGCGACACCGCCGCAGCCCGATTTCAGTTGTAGGAAATACCGTATTGTGAGGGGCAAGCTGTCCGATTCATCCAGGCATCTGTGGCGATTCCAGCTCACCATGTTGAACAGTTCATCAGCGTGCGCGTGATGGGTTCTGGATTGGGGCTTTGTTCTGCTCCGACCTCAAATCACCCAGTGCCGTCTTCCGGCATGTCAAGCAGCAGAAACGGCATCTCCAGAGTGGAGTTCGCTCTCAAATCCGTGGTTGATCTGGGCCGCGACGAGTTACTTGCCCCACAACCCCGCGACATATTCCTCGGCGAGGAACCCCACGAACATCCGATTTCCGACGCGGGCGGTCGGGGCCCGCAAATTGCCCGACGGTCCGATCAGCAGTTTTTTCAACTCATCATCGGTGGGGTGATCGGTTTGCAGGTCGAAGTGCACCACTTTCTTGCCGCGGGCAATGTGCAGATACCGCATCGAGCGGGCCAGGCGGACGGCCTCCGCCGGGCTGATCCGTTCTTTTCGCGCATCGACCTGCTCGGCGATTGCCGCGCCACATTCCTGCAGAAACGCATCCGAGCGTTGACACGTAATGCATCCGTTCCGCCGGTAATACCAATCGACCTGTCGTTTTTTCTGACTCATGACTTCCCGTTCTTTCCCAACCACTGATCAAACCAGTCCAGATTTCGCTGCATGGCGTCCAGCTGCATTTTAGGCTCCTGCAGGGCATGCGGTTGCCGGGGATAGACCACCATCTTGACCGGCACCCCCTGGCGGCGCAGGGCATTCAGAAACTCATAACCCTGCGAGATGGGCACTCGCAGGTCTTTATCGCCATGCTGAATCAAGGTCGGAGTCGTGACCCCTTTGACCTGGAACATGGCCGAATGTTCCCGCCAGCGATCAAACTGATCCCAGTATTCGCCACCCATGTAGTCGGGGATAAAGTCGGCAATGTCGGCGGTCCCGGTGAAAGACATCAGATTGGTGACCCCGGCACCGACGGATGCCGCCTTGAAGCGGTTGGTCTGCGTGATGATCCAGGAAGTCATGTACCCGCCATAGCTCCAGCCCATGACTCCCAGTCGGTCAGGGTCGGCGATCCCCTGTTCAATGAGCGAATCAACGCCACTCATAATGTCGCGATAATCGCCACCACCCCAATCGTGGTAGTTGGCGTAGCGGAATTCCCGCCCATATCCGCTTGAACCCCGCACGTTACACCGCAGTACGGCGTAGCCCTTCGAGGCGAACGCTGCGATCGGGTAAGGTGACCGCCCCACGATACACGTTTGGGTGAACACACCGGTCGGACCGCCGTGCACGATGACGACCAAGGGCAGCTTTTCGCCCGCCTGATAACTGGGGGGCAATGTCAGCAGACCTTCAATTTCACGGCCGTCGTTCGAGCGCCACTGGATCGGAGACGTCTTGCCGAGCGGTAACGCAGGCAATTCCTGTACAGTTCCCACGTCCTGAAGTTTGAAGGTGGTCGACAGTGAGGTCAGGTACGCGTCTTGTGGCTTTTCGGGAGACTCCGAGACAAATCCGAGATGGGTGTTGGTCGAGTTGAGGGCCGGTTGCAGCACCATCTGCCCCGGCGGAGAGAGGTCAATCGGAGCACTGCCGTCGAAGGGCAAGGCGCTGAATCGTTGAATCGTCCGCTGGACTTCCGAAATAAACACGTTCTTTCCATCTTTCGACCATCCTACAATCGACGGTTTCAGGTCGAATGATTCCGCCAGGGCCCGCGCGTCCTGTCCGTCGGGGCGGATGACGAACACCCGCGACGTAAACGCCCAATGGGGCGGCGTTTCGCTCGAGGTATAGACAATCCACCGTCCGTCGGGAGAGTAAATTGGTTGCGTCTCGGCGGCTTCGGTGGCCACCAGTGACGTCACCCGGGCCGTGGCAAGTTCCACGGTCGAAATGTCGGTCTTCTTCCAATCGTCGACGAGCGGCGTCGGCTGATGGGTGAAGACAATCCGCAGGCCGTCGGGACTCCAGTCGAAATTTCGACCTCCCAACAGGCCGCCGACATGCATGTCACCACCCGTCAGGCGGCGGATCGGTCGTTTGCCCTCGGCATTGAGTGCCACGGGCACCAGGTACAGCCTGGAGCGTTTGTAGTTTTCATGAACGACGAAGAAATCGCGTTTTTCACGATCAGCTTTGTCTTCGGCGTCGGATTTGGGATCGGTCATCAGAAAGGCGATGCTCTGTCCGTCCGGAGACCATTCAAATGCCGAAATCCCCCCTTTTTCCTCGGTGAGTTGTTCTGCTTCGCCCCCGTTGACGGGAATGCGCCAGAGATTGGCCTTCGCACCCCCGCGCGTTGTCAGGAAGGCGACCCATTGTCCGTCCGGACTCCACGCGGGGTTGGTCGACGATTTATCCCCCCGGGTCAGTTGCACCGGCTTGCCCCCCGGGGTCGAAATGAAGACTTGCGACACCCATTCGCTGTGGTCGCCATCCATTTGGGGCGTCGACACCGACAGGGCGATCCGCTTTCCATCCGGTGAAACCACCGGATCGTTCACCTGTTTCGCGCGGAGCATCAATTCCGGCGTCCAGACGGCTGGTTTGGGATCGGCCGCTTGAACGGGCAGCACGGCCAGTCCCGCCAGCAGGGATGAGATCAACGCGAGAAATCGCCGGGGAGAGTCGATCATGGGAGGCTCGTTAATTGGCGGTAGATGTCTTTGCCCAGCTTACCGGGTCAACGGGCGTTTTCAAACGAACTGGCCTCGATCCAATTTGACAAATCGAGTAGTTTCCCGCCCATGGGGGGCGGCCCGGCAGCGCTGGGAAGCGTGCCCATACTGCCAGGACATGGCACCGGAAGTCCTGGCGGTCACCACGGTTTTCAAAGGCTCCCAGCGGTTGAACCACGGGAACGACGCTGATGCGGTGCCCTCGCCGGAGTTCCGTGGCGACCCGCTGGAAACCACCGACTACAAGGATGTTATGTCTGCCACGCTCGTGACGAATGAATCGGAAGGGCCTGTCACCCGGATCGGACGGATCGTTTTCGATTACAGTGTCGCCGCCGGTGAGATGACCCTCTTTTTCTTCCGGATGCTGGGCTGGCTGATCACGCACGTCCCCCGGCGGTCGGTGCTTTTGGCCTGCATGTACG
>JAFEBR010000099.1 GCA_018242565.1 Planctomycetota bacterium
CAGCGAAGGGCTGGCGGCCGTCCGCTTGCATACGCAGGGTGGGGACTTTCTGCCCGAGACCCATTTCTTGCGCCGCGGAGATCCGAATCTGAAAGACGCCGTCGCCGCGCCTGGTTTTCTGCAGGTGCTGACCCCTCCGGATTGTGACGAGAACCGCTGGCGGACGGCACCGCCGACCGGTTGGCGCACCTCATATCGGCGCCGCGCGCTGGCGGAGTGGCTGACTGACCCCGAACAGGGAGCGGGCGCACTTTTGGCGCGAGTCATCGTCAACCGGCTCTGGCAGCACCATCTGGGACGCGGGATCGTGGCGACCCCCAACGATTTCGGCACCCGCGGCGCTCCCCCCACGCATCCCGAGTTGCTCGACTGGCTGGCCGGTGAATTGATCCGCAGCGGCTGGAGCTTGAAGCACATGCACAAGCTGATCATGTCGAGTGCCGTGTACACCCAGTCGTCGCGGACCGATGAGCGGGCACTGGCCCTCGATCGTGAAAACACGCTGCTCTGGCACAGCCCCACCCGCCGGCTGGAGGCCGAGACGATTCGCGACAGCCTGCTGTCGGTCAGTGGACTGCTCGATCTCAAGATGTACGGTCCGGGAACATTGGACGAAGCCACCCGGCGGCGCAGCATCTATTTTACCGTGAAGCGCAGCCGTTTGATGCCCATGATGCAGACCTTCGACGCCCCGGATGCGTTATCGAGCATCGGCGAACGGCCGACGACCACGGTCGCTCCGCAGGCGCTGTTACTGCTGAATAATCCGCAGACGCGCCTTGTCGCGCGCGAGTTTGCCAACAGGTCTTTGCGGGAAGCCCAGTGGGATTTTCCCGGGGCGATCCGCCGGGCGTATACGATTGCCGTCGCCCGGTCCCCCAGTGCCGACGAATTGGCCGACGGCCTGGCGTTTGTCGCCTCGCAGGCGGATTCGTATCAGGCCGCGGGTCAAGCCGGGGCGCAGGCACGGGCCATGGCTGACTTTTGTCAGGTCGTGTTGTGTCTTAATGAATTTGTGTATGTCGAGTAACGACGCCGAGCATTCGCTATGAACCCATTCTCCGTTTTCGCTCCCCCGTCCCCGGCGTTTTCCTCGCGACGGGAGTTTCTGGCCCAGGCCGGCAATGGCGCCGGCCTCCTGGCACTGGCCGCCTTGTTGCAGCAGGAAGGACTGCTGAACTCAGCGGCCCGGGGGGCTGACGTCCCGGCGAATTATGTGAATCCACTGGCACCTAAGCCGGGGCATTTCCCCGCGGAAGCCAAGTCGGTAATCTGGCTGTTCATGAACGGCGGCCCGAGCCAGGTCGATACCTGGGATTACAAGCCTGAGCTCGAAAAGCGGGATGGCAAGGAGCTTGAGGGTTTCGACAAGAATACCGGCTTTTTCACCGAACAGGTGGGGCCGGTGATGAAGTCCCCCTTCAAGTTCGCGCAGCATGGGCAAAGCGGCACGTGGGTGTCAGAGATCTTCCCCGAGCTGGCCCGCCACGTCGATAAGATGGCCTTCATCCACAGTTGTCATACCGATTCCAACAATCACTCGCCGGCGTTGTTTAAGATCAACACGGGCATGTCGCGGATGGGCTTTCCGTGTGTCGGATCGTGGGTGACGTATGGTCTGGGGACGGAAACCCAGAACCTGCCGGCGTTCGTCGTCATGTACGACACGCTGGGGCGCGGGATTCCCAAGGGGCACGCTCAGAACTGGGGGGCGGGATTCCTGCCCAGCATTTATCAGGGCACGGCTCTGAAGCCTCAAGGAGCGCCGCTCGATGATCTCGTCCGCGCCGAGGATCTCTCGGATGCCCAGCAGCGGTCGCAACTTGATCTGCTCGCCAAGCTCAATCGACGGCAAATGAACCAGACCCCCGGCGTTCCGGACCTGGCCGCGCGGATCGAATCGTTTGAACTCGCCTACCGCATGCAGATGGCCGCCCCGGAAGCGATCGATCTGACTCGGGAGTCTGAGGCCACCCAGAAACTGTATGGGCTCGACAACCAGAAGTGTACGCACTTTGCCAAGCAGTGTCTGATTGCCCGCCGCCTGGTCGAGCGGGGTGTGCGGTTCGTACAGATCTATTCCGGCGGCATGGACAATGAACTGAGCTGGGATGGACACGCCAACATCCAGAAAAATCACAGTGGTTTCGCCGCGGAAACCGATCAGCCGATCGCCGCGTTACTCTCCGACCTCGAATCCCGGGGCCTTTTGGAATCGACGCTGGTGATCTGGGGTGGCGAATTCGGCCGGCTGCCGATTGTGCAGAAAGGGGGCACGGGCCGCGACCACAATCCCCATGCGTTCACCTACTGGTTCGCCGGCGGGGGAGTAAAGGGGGGCACGCACCACGGTCAGACCGACGAAATCGGCCACAAAGCCGTCGAGCATCGTGTGAGCGTCAATGACCTGCATGCCACGATCCTGTACCTGCTGGGAATCGAACACACGCAACTGACATATCGCTTCAGCGGTCGTGATTTCCGCCTGACTGATATCGCCGGCAATGTGGTGGATGCGATCCTCGCCTGACCGACCGTGTCCGCGTGTTTGCAGGCCGAGCTCGCATTCAGGACGCCGACGTTTCTTAATCCAAAGATTGGCGCAGATTTCCACAGATTAAGGAAATCCTGGGGGGCAAGTGTTTCAGCGGGCTGAATGGCAGAGGTGTTTCAGCCCACGAAAGGCGCACCAGGTGTGGCCGAGTTGCCCGACGGGTTAACCGATCTTGTCTTTGCCCACCCACGGCCGCAGGGCTTCGGGAATCACGATCGAACCGTCGGCCTGCTGGTAGTTTTCGAGAATGGCAATAATTGCCCGCGTGCAGGCGACGGTCGTGCCATTCAGTGTATGGACGTATTGCGTCCCTTTCCCTTCCGCGTTTTTGAACCGGATGCCCAGGCGTCGGGCCTGGTAGTCGGTGCAGTTCGACGCCGAAGTCACTTCACCGTATTCACCCGCTTCGCCGCGTCCCGGCATCCAGGCTTCGAGGTCGTACTTGCGATAGGCCGGGCCCCCCAGGTCACCGGTGCAGGTGTCGATAACCCGGTAGGGAATCCCCAGGCCCTGGAAGATCTCTTCTTCAATCTGGACGATTTTGCGATGCACCTCTTCCGATTGCTCGGGACGGGTGAACGCGAACATCTCGACCTTGGTGAACTGGTGGACGCGGTAGATGCCTCGGGTCGCCTTGCCGTGAGCGCCGGCTTCCGTGCGGAAGCAGTGCGACAGGCCGGCGGCGAGAATGGGCAACCGGGCGTTGTCGAGGATTTCGTCCTTGAGCGAGCCACCCAGCGTGATTTCCGCTGTGGCAACGAGGCTCAGGTCGGTTCCTTCCAACGAATAGATCTGCGTTTCCGGTCCGCGGGGCTGGAAGCCAATGCCGAACAGCACTTCATCGCGCGCCAGATCAGGGGTCGTGTGCAGCGTGAAGCCTTCCTTGACGAGTTTCTGCATGGCGTACTGGACCAAGGCAAGTTCCAGCAGCACGGCTTCATTTTTCAGGAAGTAGAAACCATGACCAGCGACTTTACTGCCCGCTTCCAGGTCGATCAGGTCGTGTTTGGCCGCGAGGGCCACGTGATCGAGCGGCTTGAAGGTGAAGGCGGGCGGAGTGCCCCATTTGCGGACCACTTTGTTATCGGTATCCAGTCGGCCCACCGGGGCGTCCGGATGCGTCATATTCGGAATTCGCGACTGCTCGGCCCGCAGGGCAACTTCCAGGTCTTTCAATTCGGTCTCGAACGTGGCGACCTGCTGCCGGAGATCCTTGCCGCGGGCAATCAGCGTCTGCTTGGCTGTAGCGTCCTTCTCTTTGGGAATCTGGGCCGAGACCTCGTTCTGCTCTCGGCGGGTGGCATCGACCTGGGCGATCAGTTCCGAGCGCCGATTTCGCATCTGGAGGAAGGCCGCGAGGTCGACTGTGACCCCCCTGTTCGTACAGTTTTCAGCCACCTTGTCGATGTTGTCACAGATATATTGCAGATCGAGCATTTCAACCGTTTCTTCCGGTGTAGAGGGTATCCAGGCGGGGCAGCCGAATCAGCGACGCTGGCTCGGCCTCCCCGCGATGTGGCAGTCGGGTCGGGACAGCAGTTACAGGGCGCACAGTTCGTGCCAGAGGTGAGCGCTGGCGCGGGTCCCTCGGCGAAAATCGGCGATATGAAAATGCTCGTTCGGACCGTGCAGATTGTCGCTGTTCTGCCCCCAACCGAGCAGGAGTGTACCGAGTCCCAACAGGCTCTGAAAGCTTGCGACCACCGGGATCGATCCCCCCTCGCGAATGAGGACGGGGGCGACACCGAAAGCATCCGCAATGGCCTTTTTCGCCGCGGTGATGTACTTGCTGTTCGGGTCGAACACGAACGCCGGACAGCCATGAAATGGCTGGACCTCAACCTGGACCCCCGCCGGCGCCAGTTGACGCAACCGCGCTTCCAGGGCTTTGACGACCTTCACCGGATCCTGATGCGGAACGAGTCGGCAGGTGATCTTGGCTCGGGCCCATGACGGAATGATCGTTTTGGGGCCTTCCCCCTGATAACCGCCCGTGATGCCGTTGACGTCACAGGTGGGACGCGCCCAGCGACGCTCGATGGACGTATAGCCCGCTTCACCCCAGCCGGCGGGGACTCCCAGGTCGGCCAGAAACTGCTGTTCATTAAACGGCAATTTGGCGAAGCCTTCCCGTTCCTGGGGCGAAAGTGGCAACACGCCGTCATAAAAGCCGGGGATGGTGATTCGCCCTTCGTCGTCATGCAGGCCGGCAATCATCCGCGCCAGAATGTTCACGGGATTCGCGATGGCGCCGCCGAAGACACCAGAGTGCTTGTCGGTATTCGGGCCGCGGACCGTGACTTCACAGGCAATGATGCCCCGCAGTCCGTACGTGATGGCGGGGATGTCCCGGGCGTACTGGCTGGTGTCGCTGATCACCGCGACGTCGGATTGGAGACGGGCTTTGTTGGTCTCGAGAAACAGGTCGAGATTATTGCTGCCGACCTCTTCTTCACCCTCGATGATGAATTTCACATTGACCGGCAGTTTGCCGACGACCTTCATCCACGCTTCCAGCGATTTGACGTGTGTGAAGACCTGACCTTTGTCGTCTGTGGCGCCACGGGCATACAGGCATCCATCACGTTCCGTGGGTTCGAAGGGGGGGGTGATCCATTTATCGAGCGGATCGGGAGGCTGGACGTCGTAATGCCCGTAAATCAGTACGGTGGGCGAACCGGGCGCCTTCAACCAGTGTCCGTAGCAGATGGGGTGTCCTGCCGTTTCGACCAGTTCGGATTCCAGTCCCGCCGCCCGAAAATGAGACAGCACGAACTCGGCCGCTTTGCGAACATCGGGTTTGTGTCGCGAGTCAGCGCTCACACTGGGGATCCGCAGGAACTGCTTCAGTTCGTCGAGGTGTCGGTCGGCGTTGTCCGCCAGGTAACGGTCGATCTGTTCAAGAATTTCGGGCATGGGGCGAATGTTTTCGAGTGGTTTTTTGCCGCAGGAGTTCTGCCGTAAACTTCGCAAGTTTGGTGTGGGTTGGC
>JAFEBR010000009.1 GCA_018242565.1 Planctomycetota bacterium
AGTCACCAAGTTGCCGATCTTCGGCACGATTCGAGCCGGGCAGTGGAAGCAGCCATTTTCGCTGGAAGTGGTGTCCAGCTTTCGATACACGACCTTTCCCGAACGGTCGGTGTTGTTCCAGTCGTTTGCCCCGTTCCGACACATTGGCATCGGATTCTATGACTGGAGCCAGGACGAAATGATGACCTGGGCCTTTTCCGGTTATCGGGCGGGCCAGGATCAATTCGGCGATGCCCTGAGCTATGGCAATAATGGCAACTATGCCATCGTCGGTCGCACCACACGGTTGCTGTGGTACGAATGCGAAGGCAGCCAGTATCTGCACTTAGGGGCCGGCTACAACTACGTCGCGCCGCAAGGTTTGAACGGTCAGGGGGCCAATGTGCCCTTTGGAGCACCCGCGGCTTCGTTCGGAACCGTACCCGAATACTTCATCGGGCAAAACCAGGTCGTGACCACCGGCTCGGCGGGAATTGCCCAACCGACGTCGGCGATCGATGGGACCCCCAAATTTGCCAATACTGGAAATTTCCTGATTAATCACTACAACTTGATCGGACTGGAAGGTCTGTGGGTGCAGGGGCCGCTCTCTGTACAGTCGGAAGGCAACTTTCTGATGGCCACCCGGGCCAATGGCCAAGCCGCCAATTTTGCCGGATTCTACACCACGTTTGGATATTTCCTCACGGGTGAGCATCGTCCTTACATCCGCAAATCGGGTGCGATTGACCGGGTGAAAGTGCTGCGCAATTTCATCAAGTCCGACCAGGATGACGAGTGGGGATTGGGCGGTTGGGAAATCGCGGCGCGCCTGTCTTACATCGACTTGAACAGCAACGACATTCATGGCGGCCGCCTGTTCGATACAACCTTGGGCGTGAACTGGTATCTCAATTCGTACGCCAAGGTGCAGTTCAATTACATTCGGGCCGATCTCGATCGAGGCAAGTTCAACGACAGCCGGGCTGACATCTTCGGCATCCGGGGCCAATTCGATTTCTAAGCGGGCGTGATGGGCCTGTAGGCTCGGTTTTGATCGGCCGAGGACGCAGGTCCCACTCGCGAGGAACGCACGTTGTGTGTCATGCGAGAGTCGCGTTGATCGGCTCAACCGCCCGGGATCACGGCCCGCGTATGCTGCCCGATTCAGGTTTCCGCGACACGGCGCTGGGGCTGAGTGTTACTCGATGTAGAGGAACTCGTCGCGGGGCTTAGGCTTGCCATTGGGCGTCGTGGCGGGCTCGTCTCCCGGTTGGCTGGAATCGGTCTCGGGCACCTGGGGCCGATTCGAAATGGCGGGGGGTAATTCAGGGGGCCAGACCGTGCAGCCCAAGGAAATTCCCGACAGAGTCAGCAGCAGCAGCAGCAGCTTGAACAAACGGTGACGAGCCATCGCAGGGATCCCGGAGTATGAACACACAAGGATGGGGTTCTCAACGAAATCGGGCTGGCTGTCAAGATCGGTCCCGGCAGGCTTACGAAGGATTCATCGCAGCGAGCTCGGACGAGGGATCGATACCGGAAGAGTGTTCTGTGCAGGTTGGGGACAGAACGGCGCCCTGATTCGAAAGGCAGGGGAACAGAGCTATTACCACACAGGGCGCAGAGGACTGAAGCGACGAGAATTGTACTCTGGCCGGGTTGTGAAAGTCTGAGATTCGGGAACCAGGCCATCTCGTGGCCAATCGCGAAGCGAGAATTCGGCTAGACGAATTTCGGGCCGATGAACCAGAGGAGCTGACCGGAGCCGACTGGGGTACCGACAGGAAGGTCGACCGAGGCAATAAATCCCTTGCCGAATTGGACTGAGACACCTCCCAGAAGCAGGGCCAGCGTCTGGCTCAGATCGGGTTCGTGGCCCACGAGGGCAACTCGCTCAGAGGGTTGTTGAACCAGTTGCGTGAGCAGTTCCTTGGCGTCCCCCGCTGGGGCCAGTCGATTGGTGACAAGAATCTCTGATTTTCTGAGGCCGCTGGCACGGGCCAGAATCTCGGCTGTCTGGTGCGCACGCAACAGCGGGCTGGTCAGAATGAGGTCGGGAGCGGCGGTCTGGTCGAGGAGCCAACGGCAGAAACGCCGGAACCGCCGCCGGCCTTTGTCGGTCAAAGGACGGTCGGCATCCGGGCCATCGAATTTCTCGCGATCGGCTGCCAGGGCATGCCGAACCAGCCAGACGTGCATTGCGGGCTCTTCAATCAGTATTGCCGAATGACACCCGTCACGACCCCCAGCACCTGGACGTCGTTGGAGTAAATCGGTTGCATCTTGGAATTGGCCGGCTCCAGGCGGACCCGGTTGGCCTCCCGATAGAACCGCTTGAGCGTGGCGTCTTCACCATTCACCAGAGCGACGACGATCTCACCGTCGCGGCACAGTCGCTGCTTCTTGACGATTACATAGTCGCCGTCAGCAATCTGGGCTTCGATCATCGAGGTGCCGGTGACTTTCAGGCAGAACTGATTCTCGGCCCCAAACAACTCGCTGAAGTCGATGTATTCGTCTTGTTCGACCGCCATCAGCGGGCTGCCCGCCGCTATCCGGCCTTTTAAAGGCAGGCTCATTTTCGAGAGCGGCTCGGCAATCTGGATGGCCCGCGACATGTGGGCTTCGCGGGTGATTAACCCCTTTTTCTCGAGCGCCTTCAGGTGGCACATCACGCCATTCGGCGAACGGATCTTGAAGGCCGTGCCGATCTCGCGAACGGTGGGGCCATAACCCCGCGTCAGGATTTTTTCTTTAATAAAGTCGTAAATCGCCTGCTGCCGGGTTGTCAGAATGCCTTTTTTGGGCATAGTAGAATGCTCCTGCCAAATTCGTAATCACTACCTGTACGAATTCTAATATACAGGTGTGCACAAAGCAAGAGCCTGCCTTGGCATTTGTTCAGTTTTCTGACTTTTCCGGGATGGCGTTCAGCAGTTTCTCGATTTCCGAAGACAGATTGTCCAGGCGGGCGGTCGTGCTGCTCACGTTGCCGTTGCAATCGATCAGCCAGTAGGCCGGGATATCCTGAACCCCATAATGAGCCACGATGGGGTGTGACCAGCCCCGTTTGGTAGCGTCTTTGTAAAAGATCTGCGGCCAAGCCACCTTGTTATCGAGGGTGAATTGCCGAACGGCCGCGTCATCCTGGTCGAGGTTGATGCCCACGACTTCCAGGCCCCGTTTTGAGTGCTTGCGCACGACCTTCTGCAACTGGGGGAGTTGTTCAAGGAAGGGCTCCGTTTCTGTGGACCAGAACACGACCAGCACCACTTTGCCCAGCAGATCATCGATCGCGAACTGCTGACCACTGAGGGTCGGGCCGGCGATCCGGGGCGGATTGCCCACCAGTTTCAGTCGTTTCAGGATCGGCGTTACCCGGGCGGCAAACGTGCTGTTGGGGAATTCTTTACGGATCAGCGAATAGCACGCGGTGGCTTCTTGTGGATCGTCGGCCAGTTCGCAACTGAGTCCGGCGGCGAAGAGCAAGGGCAGCGTCTTCCGTTCTTCGTCGGGATAGTTCAAAGCAAACTGCTTGGCGAGCTTGGTGAATTCGTACAGCCATTTTGTGTC